>DAONCJ010000515.1:0-3374 GCA_035401985.1 Burkholderiaceae bacterium
GTTCGTCTCCCAGCGCGATATCACCGCGATCACTGACGTCTCGGTCAACCAGGGCATCATCTCCAAGATGGTCCGTGGCAAGACCGGCGCACAGCCGGGCGAGTACCTGTCCGAGACAGGCGACATCTACGAGATGAGCGTCAACTCGGCCGGATCGGGAAACAGCGGCGGCCCGGTGTTCGACGCGGACATGAAAGTTATCGGCATCTACAGCATGGGACGCTCGCGACCGGGCACGTCGATCTCCGGCGCGGTGCCGATCCGCTACGGCATCGAGCTGCTCGATCCGACCAAGATGGCTGTGCCAGGCAAGTAGGCGATGGCCCTGTTCGGCTGGTTCAGACGCAACGTCGGCGAGGCCGCAGACGCGTCGATTGCGGCCAGCATTCCGGACGCTCCTGATCCGGTCGTTGCCCCGTGGTTCGCCACTGAAACGTCACTGATCAGCGACCCTGGCCCGGTCCGCGCAAACAACGAGGACTATGTGCTTTCGCTGTCGCAGCCGCTGGCAGGGCTGGGGGTGGAACGCACCTGCCTGGTTGCGCTGGCCGACGGCATGGGGGGGCATCTGGCTGGCGAGACGGCCAGCCGGATCGCCGTCGAAACATCGATCGACCTCCATCGGCTGCCCGGCGAGACCGGCACCGGGCAACGCCTGCTGAATGCGCTGACCCATGCCAACGCCTCGGTCTTCAAGCACGCCGGAAGCTCGGCGGAATTCGAGGGCATGGGGACGACGCTGGTATTGCTTGCACTAACTGACGGGGGGGCCTGGTGCGCCTGGGTGGGCGACTCACGCCTGTACCACTGGCGGGCCGGGCAGCTCAAACTGCTCACGCGCGACGACACGCTGGTGCGCGAGTTGCTCGATGCGGGCGTCATCCAGGCGCATGAGGTCGTCTCTCACCCGGACCGTTCGGTACTCAGCCAGGCGCTGGGCACGCGCCCGAGCCTGCGCCAGTTGAACCTGATCGGCCCCATCGACATGGCCGTGGGCGACCGGTTTTTGGTGTGCTCGGACGGCCTCCATGATGTCGTCCCCGAAAGCCGGCTGACCGAGGTGCTGGCCATGGACGATGCCCGGGCCACCTGCACGGAATTGCTGCGTCAGGCCGTTCTGCATCGCGCCGACGACAACATTTCGGCCGCGGTCGTGCGCATCGACGCACTGGACAATCCGCGCCCGGCCCTCCGCCGCACGGCGATCGTCGAGATCGATCCATCATGAACGGCGAACAGATCGGCAACTTCCGCCTCATCAGCCGCATCGGCGAAGGCGGCATGGGCGAAGTTTTTCACGCCATGGACACGATGCTCGAGCGCGAAGTGGCGCTCAAGACACTGCGGCCCGAACTCAGCGCGCGCGAGGAACTTGTTGAACGCTTCCGGGTCGAGGCGATTGCGCTGGCCAAGCTGCATCACCCGAACATCGCGGCGGTCTACTCGTTCTTTCGGGAGGATCTGCGCTACCACATGGCGATGCAGTTCGTGCACGGGCAGACGCTCGAGCAGTGCCTGGCCGAGCGCATTCGGTTGGACTGGCATCAGGCAGCGCAGATCGCCGTTGACGTGCTGCAGGCGCTTGAGCATGCGCATGCCCTGGGCGTCGTCCATCGCGATCTGAAGCCCGCCAACCTGATGATCGACCCCCGCGGACGAACCGTGGTGATGGACTTCGGCATCGCCAGGGTGCTGGCACGTGCGCGCCAGACACGAGCCGGCAACCTGGTAGGCACGATGGAATACATCGCGCCAGAGAACATCCGCGGCGAAGACCCTGGTCCCCGCGCCGACTTCTATTCGCTGGGTATCGTGCTGTTTGAACTCGTGACCGGACGCCTGCCTTTCGCCGCCGACAACGATTACGCCCTGATGCGCGCCCATACTGAACTGGCCCCGCCGCCGCCTTCCAGTCTGTGCCCATCACTGCCCCAGCCGTTCGAGGAAGTGATCCTGAGAGCGCTGGCGAAGCGGCCGGCCGACCGCTTCGCCGATGCGCGCGAATTCCTGCATGCCGTGTGTCAGGCGACCGGCATCGATGAGCCGCACGCCGGCGCCATTCGAGCGGCGCCGGCATCGAGGTCGCGTCGCGCATGGCCACTGAAGTGGCGCAGTCTGGTTGCATCGGCCGGGCGTTGGCGCGAGCATCTCGAGATCCCTGCGAGAGGCGGTCTGTCGGCATGGATCGACTGGAGCAAGGCCAATCCAGGACTTGCAATGGCAGCGGCGGCCGGTGTGGTTGCAACCGGTTTCGTGGTCGCCGGCCTCTCCAGTCAGCCGGGCCGCAGCCTCGAGCCCACTTCGCTGCCGCCGGTTTTGCTCCCCGCCCACGAGGGTGCTGGCAATCTCGATGCGTCAGGCGTTGTTGCGGCAGCTCGTGATCCAAACAAGGCAGGCATGGCCTCACCAGCGGTGAGCGAAGCCAAGACCGGGCCCAGCGACGCCCGTGACGTCGTCATGCCGCCCGAGCCGAAGGCCAATGTGGTGATCGACCGACCGGTGCCTGAACCCGTTCAGCCCGCGGCGACGCCGGTCGCTCGACCGGCGCCCCGCAATCCCGACCCAGGCAGCGGCGGCAATGGCGGCGGGAGCGGCTGGTACATCAAGCGATGAGGCGCTTCCTGCGGAACGCGGCGATTCCAGCCGCAGCCCCGCTCTCGCCGGTTCATCGAGCGGGCGTGCTGTTCGCTGTGCTGGGCAGCGCGCTGGCGGGCCTGCTGGCCGGCTGCGACACGCCGCCGGTACGAAAAATAGAAGATGCGATCCAGGACCTGCAGTTCAACAACCGGACCCGAGGCGAACAGCAGCGCGCCGACGCACCGAGCGTCGCCCGCGAACTGGGCTGTACCCCGCGTTCCGGCCCCCAGGTCCGTCTGGATTCGCACGAGGTTTTGCCCTCCCGGCCGACGGCCGGACGCGAGATCAATCATCGACTGGTGTACTCCGCCTGCGGCGTCGGTACCGGAGCGACCGGAACGCTGAGCCGCAAGGTCAGCCATCGCGGGCGGGCATTGTTCGAAGACAGCGAGCGCTTTACCCTCAAGCCCGGGCGCTTCGCGGTCGACGCCTTCATCGGCGTGCCGGCCCAGGCGCAACCTGGTGTCTATCGGATCGAGGCGCGCTTCGAATACCGCGGGATGAGCTTTCGCAGCACCGACGATTTCACCGTCGTGCCGCGATGACGCCCGGCGCGCATGGCCTCAGGCCGTGCCGCCCACCGTCAGGCCTTCGATCCGCAGCGTCGGCTGACCCACACCCACCGGCACGCTCTGGCCGTCCTTGCCGCAGACACCCACGCCCGAGTCGAGCTTCATGTCGTTGCCGATCATGGTCACCCGGGTGAGGGCGTCAGGCCCGTTGCCGATCAGCGTGGC
>DAONCJ010000516.1:0-3367 GCA_035401985.1 Burkholderiaceae bacterium
TGGCCCTGGGCTCTCGCCCGACATGCTCAAGCACGCGTTCGAACCTTTCTTCACTTCCGAGGCACGGGGCACGGGCCTCGGGCTGTATCTGGCGCGCGAGTTCTGCGACGCCAATGGCGCGAGCATCCGTTACGAAAGCCGTGATCACGATATGCCTTATCGCAGTGCGTTCGTGATCCGGCCGCGGCAATGAGCAGCGAATCCCCCGCCCAGCCGCGGCCGCCCTCGCGCATTCCGCGAGTGCTCGTGGTCGATGACGAAGCCGACCTGCGCGAACTGATCGAGATCACCCTGGTCAGCATGGGCCTGGACGTCGATTGCGCGGCCAATCTCGCCGACGCTCAACGGCTGCTGGCCCGTGGCGGTTACGCGCTGTGTCTCACCGATATGCGCCTGCCCGACGGCGAAGGCATCGATCTGGTCACCACCATTGCGCGCCAGCATCCGGGCACGCCAGTGGCCGTGATCACCGCTTATGGCAGCGCCGAGAACGCGGTCGCTGCACTGAAGGCGGGCGCGTTCGATTACCTGGCCAAGCCGGTCGCGCTGGAGTCATTGCGCAGCCTCGTGCGCGGTGCCATCCAGGTTCCTGCGGCCACGCCTCTCGCGGGCTCCGATGCCGCCTCGGGTGCGTCCGATCCTGCCCGCGAGATGCTGGGTGTGTCCGAAGCCATTGCCGCGGTCCGCTCGCAGGTCCTGCGCCTTGCACGCAGCATGGCCCCGGTGTCGATCACCGGCGAGTCCGGTTCGGGCAAGGAGCTGGCCGCGCGACTGGTGCATGCCTGTGGCGCGCGGGCCCGCCAGCCTTTCGTGGCGGTCAACTGCGGGGCGATTCCCGAGCAGCTGATGGAATCCGAGTTCTTCGGCCACCGCAAGGGGGCATTCACCGGCGCCGACCAGGAGCGCGACGGATTCTTCCAGGCCGCACACGGCGGCACGCTGTTCCTCGACGAGGTGGCCGACCTGCCGCTGCCGATGCAGGTGAAGCTGCTGCGCGCCATCCAGGAGAAGCGTGTGCGCAAGGTGGGTGCAACCACCGAAGAGCCGGTCGATGTCCGCATCATCAGTGCCACCCATCAGGATCTTGCCCAATGCGTGGCCGCCGGCCGGTTCCGCCAGGATCTCTACTACCGCCTCAACGTCATCGAGCTGCTGCTGCCGGCGCTGCGCGACCGGCCCGAAGACGTGCCGATCCTCGCCGAAGCGATCCTGATCAAGCTGGCGAACCGGGCCGGCACGGGCGCGCCGCCGCGTCTGTCCAGTGTCACCTCGCGCTATCTGCAGACCTATACGTTTCCGGGCAATGTCCGCGAGCTCGAGAACATCCTCGAGCGGGCGCTGGCCTTTTCCAATGGAGAAGTGATCAACGTCGAGGACCTCGGCCTGCGGCCCGCCGCGAGCGAGAGCGAGGCCAACGAACGCGAAGCGGTGCCGCCGGTCATCACGCATGCCAGCCATCGCACCGCGCGTGTCACCGAGGACGGCATTCCCGAGTCGCTGCCCGATTATCTCGACCAGATCGAGCGCGAAGCCATCGTGCGGGCCCTTGAAAAGACCCGCTACAACCGCACGGCGGCGGCGCGCCTGCTGGGCATCACCTTCCGGGCGCTGCGCTATCGCATGCAGCGCCTCGAGATCAACTGAGCGCCCCCGGCGGGGCTCAGTGCCGGCTGCCTTGAGCGGTCGCCGCCTGCCCGACAGCGCCACGCTCGCGTGGGGCAGCCGTCCCGACGGCTGGGTCGATGGCGTCGTGTCGATCCCCAGCCCGCACCACGACGAGCGACCGCCCCCTGCCTCGATCGATCTGCTGGTCGTCCATTACATCAGCCTGCCGCCCGGACGGTTCTCGGGCGACGCGATCGAGCGACTCTTCATGGGGACCCTCGACCACGCCGCGCATCCCTACTTCGCCGCGCTGACCGGCCTGAGGGTCTCGGCCCATTTCCTGATCAGGCGCCGCGGCGAGGTCCGCCAGTTCGTCGCGACCGATCGGCGAGCGTGGCATGCGGGCGTGTCGCAGTTCCAGGGCCGCGAGCGCTGCAACGATTTTTCGATCGGCATAGAGCTCGAAGGCGACGGTGAACATCCCTTCACGCAGGCACAGTACCGGCGTCTCGCGGCGCTCACCCGATTGTTGTGCGAGCGCCACCCCTTGCGCTGGCTGGCCGGTCACAGCGACATCGCGCCCGGCCGCAAGGAAGATCCGGGTCCGACATTCGACTGGGGTCGCTATCTGAGCGACCTCGAAGGCACGCGGCTTTCCAGACCTTTCTGACGCTCGACCCGCGTCCTGTCTGGATCGCGTCGTTGCAAGCCATATCCCGTTTGCGTTTTGACGGGGAATCCCGCGCCAAACCGCGTGCGCTCTAGCGCCTGCCCCGGCCACCTCGAATCCGAGCGGGTTTCGAAGCATCCGAGCCCGCCGCATGTAGGACGAGGCCTCTTTCCGCCCGCATTACCTTGCTTGCGCTGCATCGTCGCTGGACACTAGAATTAGTGCCGTCGGACGAAAAGACCCCTACATCTAGTGGTTTGCGCGCATGAGGCTGCCGCGCGACGAGAACCCTTTTCTTGATCTTCGTCTGAGGCAGCGCCTCGTGTTGCGCTCAATTATCAGCGCCAGATTTGTGGGAGATTCCGATGCAATGGACAGGTGAGAACGCTCCGGTCGCCACGACCATCACAACCCCGATGTGGACGGCGCCCCAGAGCGGCGCCGATGCGTCCGCACAGGCCGCCCGCTTCGCCGATTTCAAGATCATCCGGCGCAACGGGTCGGTCGTCGGGTTCGAACCCGGCAAGATCTCGATCGCCATGACCAAGGCGTTTCTCGCGGTCAACGGCGGGCAGGGGGCCGCATCCGCCCGCGTGCGCGAAATGGTCGATCAGCTCACCGCGATGGTCGTGAATGCGCTGATCCGCGGCAAGGCGGGCGGCGCAATATTTCACATCGAAGACATCCAGGACCATGTCGAGCTCGCGCTGATGCGTTCAGGCGAGCACGAGGTGGCGCGTGCCTACGTGCTGTATCGCGAGCGTCGTGCGCAGGAGCGTGCGGCACGCCAGCAGGGCGCCCAGGACGCGCGTCCGCTGCTGCACGTGCTCGACGGCGGACAGCGTCGTCCCCTCGACGAGGCGGCGCTGCGCTCGCTCGTCGAAGCGGCCTGCGTGGGACTCGAGCAATACACCAGCGTCGACGCGGTGCTGACCGATACCGTCAAGAACCTCTATGACGGAGTGCCGCTCGAAGAGGTCTACAAGTCGACCATCCTGTCGGCCCGGGCGCTGATCGAGAAGGATCCCGCCTACAGCCAGGTGACTGCCCGGCTGCTGCTGCACACGATCCGCCGCGAGATCCTCGGCGAAG
>DAONCJ010000517.1:0-3350 GCA_035401985.1 Burkholderiaceae bacterium
GAGCAGACCCAGATCGGCGCGATCCAGATCCTGCGCACCTCCCTGGGCCCACTGGGTTCGGTCGTGCCCGAGGTCAACATCTTCAACATGCCGTTCGTGTTCCGCAATGAAGCGCATATGCGTGCGGTCATCGACGGCCCGATCGGCCAGGAAATCCTGGACAAGATCAGCGCCAGCCCGGCGCGCCTGGTGGCACTGGCCTGGCAGGATGGTGGCTCGCGCAGCCTGTACACCAAGAAGCCGGTGCGCACGCTGGCCGACCTCAAGGGCCAGAAAGTCCGCATGATGGGCAATCCGCTGTTCATCGACACCATGAATGCCCTGGGTGGCAATGGCATCGCCATGGGTTACCCCGAGGTCTACAGCGCATTGCAGACCGGTGTCATCGACGGTGCCGAGAACAACCCGCCCAGCATGTTCACCGCCAACCACTACACGACCGGTGCCAAGTACTACGCGCAGACCAACCACCTGATCATTCCCGAACTGGTGGTGATGTCGAAGGTGGCCTACGACAAGCTGACCCCGGCCGAACAAGGACTGATCAAGAAATTCGGTCGCGAAGCCCAGATGGAGCAGCGCGTGTTGTGGGACAAGAGCGTGGCCGAATACAGTGCCAAGCTCAAGGCCGCTGGCGTGGAGTTCATCGAAGTCGACCAGAAGCCTTTCTTTGACGCGACCGCTCCGGTTCGTGCCAAGTACGGCGCTCCGTTTACGGACCTGATGGCCCGCATCGCTGCCGTCAAGTAAACCGACCGAACGCCGGCCACCGTGTGCAGCACGCAGGTGCTGCGCACGGTCGTGCCCGGCCGGGATTTTTCCCCTCGTTTCCGAATTGGCGGTCCCCAGGCCGCGTTTCCCATGAAGAACCCGCTTCTCGCATTATTCGACGGCATCTATCTGGCCTGCATCTGGATCGCTGGAATGTCGATCTTCATCATGAGCCTGATCATTCCGGTCGGCGTCTTTGCCCGCTATGTGCTGGGTTTCGGTGCCGCGTGGCCCGAACCCATCGCCATCCTGCTGATGGTGATATTCACCTTCGTCGGTGCCGCCGCAGCCTACCGGGCCGGTGCCCATATTGCGGTGGCCATGATCACCGACCGCATGCCGCCCGCACTGCAGAAACTCTGCACCGTCGCCGTCAACCTGCTGATGCTGGTGGTCAGCCTGTTCATGCTGTTCTACGGCACCCGGCTGAGCATGGAGACCATGGGCCAGACCATCACCTCCCTGCCATGGATGCCGGTGGGCGTGACCTATCTGCCGGTGCCGATCGGTGGCTTGCTGACCTTGCTGTTCGTGATCGAAACCCTGGTCTTCGGACCACAGCACAACCGTGCCGTCATTCGCTTTGACCACCAGGTCGAAGAAGCAGGAGCCTGAGCATGGACGCATTCGTATTGCTGGGCAGTTTCGCGCTGCTGATCGTCATCGGCATGCCAGTGGCCTATTCGCTGGGACTGGCCGCGCTCGTGGGCGCGGTGTACATCGACTTGCCGATCGACGCGGTGATGATCCAGATCGCCAGTGGCGTCAACAAGTTCTCCTTGCTGGCCATTCCGTTCTTCGTGCTGGCCGGTGCCATCATGGCGGAGGGCGGCATGTCGCGCCGCCTGGTCGCCTTTGCCGGTGTGCTGGTCGGATTCGTGCGCGGCGGCCTTTCGCTGGTCAACATCCTGGCCTCCACCTTCTTCGGTGCGATCTCCGGCTCCTCGGTCGCCGATACGGCATCGATCGGGTCGGTCATGGTGCCCGAGATGGTCAAGAAGGGCTATCCGCGCGACTTCGCCACGGCGCTGACCGTCAGCGGATCGATTCAGGCCACCCTGATTCCGCCGAGCCACAACGCGGTCATCTATTCGATGGCCGCGGGCGGCTCGATCTCGATCGCGGCCTTGTTCATGGCTGGCGTATTGCCAGGCCTGCTGCTGGGGCTGACGCTGGGCACCTACTGCCTGTACGTCGCGCGCAAGCGGAACTTCCCGGTGGGCGAGTCGATCCCGCTGCGCCAGGCGCTGCGTATTGCCGGCGATGCGATGTGGGGCCTGGCCACGATGTTCATCATTCTGGGCGGCATTCTGAGCGGCGTGTTCACGGCCACCGAATCAGCCTCGATCGCCGTGCTGTGGGCCTTCTTCGTCACGATGTTCATCTATCGGGACTACAAGTGGGGCGACCTGCCCAAGCTCGTGCACCGCACGGTGAAGACCGTCTCCATCGTCATGATCCTGATCGGATTCGCGGCGTCCTTCGGCTACATCATGACACTGATGATGATTCCGCTGAAGATCACCACCGCGCTGACCAGCTTCACCGACAACCGCTACATGATCCTGTTCCTGATCAACATCCTGCTGCTGGTCCTGGGTACCCTGATGGACATGGCAGCATTGCTGCTGATCCTGACCCCGATCCTGCTGCCGGTGGTCAAGGCCGTGGGCATCGATCCGGTGCACTTCGGCATGATCATGATCGTGAACCTGGGCATGGGCCTGATCACGCCGCCGGTGGGCTCGGTCCTGTTCGTCGGCAGTGCGGTCGGCAAGCTGCCGATCGAACAGGTCGTCAAGGCCTTGATGCCCTTCTTCGGATTGCTGCTGATCGTGCTGGGCATCGTCACCTATGTTCCAGCCTTGTCGATGTGGCTGCCCAACCTGCTCGGTCTCTGATGAAGCCGTGACGGCCATAGCCTTGTCCCCCGACCACCATGTCCACGCCTGAACTGCCTCTGGTGCTGGTGACCCATCCGCGCAACCGGCTGGACACCTACTTCGGCGCCGAAGCCCTGTCGCAGCTGCGGCAGATCGCGCGGGTGCGGCTCAACCCCTCGGACGAGGATCTCGCCGGGCCTGCGCTGGTCGACGCGGCGCGTGCCTGTGCCGTGGTGATCGCCTACCGGCAGACGCCGGTCAATGCCGCCAGCTGTGCCGCTCTCGCCGACGTGCAGGCCATTGTTCGCTGCGCGGTCGACATTCGCACCATCGATGTAGCGGCGGCCAGCGCGCAAGGCATTCTGGTCACCCAGGCCAGTGCCGGCTTCATGGCATCGGTGTCGGAGTGGATCATCGGCGCCATGATCGACCTGGGCCGGCACATCAGCGCTGGTGTGCTGGAATACCGGGCCGATGGAATGGCGCGTCCGCGCATGGGGCGTGAATTGCGCGGGTCCACACTGGGCGTCATCGGTTTCGGGCAGATTGCGCGTTACCTGTGTTCGGTGGCCGGTGCGCTCGGGATGCGGGTACAGGTCACCGATCCGTATGCGACCGTGGACATGCCGGGGGTCACCCACACGGACCTCGCGCAGCTGCTTGCCGGGTCGGACTTTGTCGTATGCCTGGCTCCGG
>DAONCJ010000518.1:0-3348 GCA_035401985.1 Burkholderiaceae bacterium
TCGGGTTCCATGATTTGCCCGCGCCGAGCCGCAAAACCGCGATTGGCCTGAATGTCGCGACTTGCCGGATGCCAGACCCAGCTTCGATCACTGGGGCACCCAAATCGCCGACAATTCGGGCCGCCAACGAGCCCATGCCCAGAGCGCTCAGATCGATGATGCCAATGCCGGTGAGCGGCCCGCGGGCTATTCGGCCAACCTAAGCCGCGCCAATGATGCCTGCCTGCCGCAGCGAATCGATTGCGCTCGCAGCCATCCCCCAGTCGCGCAGCACAGCCTCGGTGTCCGCTCCGGCCGCAGAGCCCGCCTTCGGCCTATCGGCCGATGTGCGGGAGAAGCGCGGCGCCGGCGCCGGCTGAGTCACGCCATCGACCTCGACAAAGGTGCTGCGGGCCACATTGTGCGGATGCTTCGGCGCTTCGTCCCAGTCCAGAATCGGTGCGAAGCACGAATCACTTCCTTCGAGCAACGCGCACCACTCGTCTCGCGTGCGGGTACGAAACACATCGGTCAGGCGGTGCTTGAGCACCGGCCAGCGGGCCGAGTCCATCTGCGCATCGAAGGCCGGATCGTCGATGCCGCACAGCTCGCGCAGCTTCGCGTAGAACTGCGGTTCGATGGCACCGATGGCCACGTATTTGCCGTCGGCGCAGGCATAGGTGCCGTAGAAGTGTGCGCCGCCATCGAGCAGATTCTCGCCGCGCTGCGTGCTCCAGACGCCCCGGGCACGCATGCCGTACATCATCGCCGAGAGCATCGCGGTGCCGTCGGTCATCGCCGCGTCAACGACCTGCCCTTTGCCGGACGACTTCGCCTCGTGCACCGCGCACATCACGCCAAAGGCCAGCAGCATGCCGCCGCCGCCGAAGTCGCCGATGTAGTTCAGCGGCACCACCGGCGGCTCGCCCGCCGGACCGATCGCATGCAGGGCGCCGGCGATCGCGATGTAGTTGATGTCGTGCCCGGCGGCCTGCGACAAGGGCCCGAACTGCCCCCAGCCCGTCATGCGTCCGAACACCAGCCGCGGATTGCGTGCGAAGCACACATCCGGCCCCAGGCCGAGCCGTTCCATCACGCCGGGCCGAAAGCCCTCGATCAGGATGTCGGCCTTTTCGACCAGGTGCAGCACTGCTTCGGCCGCCCCGGGCTTGCGCAGATCGATCGCCAGCGAGCGACGGCCCCGCCCGGTCACGTCGTACCTCGCCTTGTCGGCCGCGGCCTTCGCGCTGCCGGTCTGCGGACGGTCGATGCGGATCACCTCCGCCCCGAGGTCGGCGAGCGCCATCGCGCAAAACGGCGCCGGGCCGATGCCCACCATCTCGACCACTTTCAATCCCTGCAGCGGACCCGCCATCTGATGTCTCCGGTTCGTGGCCTTTCGGCCCTTGAAAACGTCCATGGTCGCGCCGCGCGGGCCCGGGCGCATCGTCCGAAACGACGAAGATCCACTCACTGGCCCCGAATGCGATGCCATAGGACGGCGCGCGGTAAAGTCGCATCCGACAGCCGATGCCGACTTGCGCACCGACTCCGCCGCCTCGAACGCTATCCCCGGAGAACCTGATGAACGTCTATGAAGCCGCCGCCAGCCGGCGCTCGATCCGAGCCTACCTCGACAAGCCGGTCCCCGGCGATGTCATCCGCAAGGTGCTGACCGCCGCCGCGCGCGCCGCCTCGGGCGGCAACCTGCAGCCCTGGTGCATCGACGTGGTCGCCGGCCCGTCGCTGGACGAGTTGAAGACCATCATGAAGACCCGCGTCATCGAAGCACCCGGGGGCGACGAGGTCACCGACTACAGCATCTACCCGGCCGACCTGTGGAGCCCCTACCGCGAGCGCCGCTATCAGGTCGGCGAGGACATGTACAAGGTGCTCAACGTCGCCCGCGAGGACAAGGCAGGACGTCTGGGCTGGTTCGCGCGCAACTTCCAGTTCTTCGGCGCGCCGATGGCCCTGTTCTGCACGGTCGACCGCCGCATGGACCGCCCGCAGTGGTCGGACCTGGGCATGTACCTGCAGACGGTGATGATGATGCTGCGTGCCGAGGGCCTGGACAGCTGCGCCCAGGAGTGCTGGGCACGCTACCCCCAGACCATCACGAAGTTCCTGGGCACACCGCCCGAACGCATGCTGTTCACCGGCATGGCGATCGGCTACCAGGACACCGCACACCCGATCAATCAGCTGGTCACGCAGCGTGCACCGCTGGACGAGTTCGCCAAGTTCCACGGCGTCTGACCCTAAGGAGTCCCACGATGGCCCGCCTGCCCTATCTCGAGAAATCGCAAGTCGCCGCTGAACATCAGGACCTGATGGACCGCGACATCTCCCTGTACAAGCAGCTGGTCCACAGCCCCGGCGCGCTGCGCGCGTTCAGGGGCCTGGGCGGCTACATCCGCTTCAAGAGCCCGCTCGATGCGCGGCTGCGCGAACTGGCGATCCTGCAGGTCGGCTATCTGGCGCGAGCCGAGTACGAGTGGTCGCACCACATCAAGCTGGGCTACACATTCGGCGTGACCGATGCGGACATCGAAGCCCTGATCGCCGACACCGAAGGCCGACCGGCAAAGCTTGACCCGCTGAGCGCGCTGGTGATCAAGGGCGCGCGCGAAATGACCTCCGATGGCGAGATGTCGGCAGGGACCTTCGCCGCGCTGTCGGCACAGATGCCCAACGAGCACCTGGTCGATCTGATCATGACGGTCGCCTTCTACAACGGCGTGGTGCGCGTGCTGGGCAGTCTGCAGATCGATGTCGAGCCCGACTATCAGTCGTATCTGGCGCGCTATCCGCTGCCGCCCAAATCGGCCTGAGCCGTCTTTCCGAGGAGACTGAGATGCGCATGAAAGACAAGGTGGTGGTTCTCATCGGCGCCGGTCAAAGCCCGGGCGAAGGCGTCGGCAACGGCCGCGCCGCAGCGCTGGTCTATGCCCGCGAGGGCGCGAAAGTGCTGGCGGTCGACCGTGACCTGCTGGCCGCCAGCGACACCGTATCGGCCGTCGCGGCCGAGGGCGGCGTGTGCGAGGCCTTCCAGGCCGACGTCACACGTGAAGCGGAACTGACCGCGGCGATCATGGACGCGAAGAAGCGCTGGCAGCGTATCGACGTGCTGCACTACAACGTCGGCGTCAGCCTGGCCGGCGGCGACCGCTCACCGCTCGAGATTTCCGAGGACGCGTTCGACAATGTCAACGCGATCAACCTGCGCGGCTATGTGATGGCCGTCAAGCATGTGCTGCCGATCATGCGCGCACAGCGCTCGGGCGTGATCCTCAGCATCTCCTCGGTGGCCGCCTGGTCGACGACCTACCCGACGGTCGCCTACAAGACCAGCAAGGCCGGCATGAT
>DAONCJ010000519.1:0-3347 GCA_035401985.1 Burkholderiaceae bacterium
GCGGGCGGCCTGCGCGTAGGCCTCGATGACCTGCGGGATCTCGTCGGTGCGCAGCGCGCGCGGCGTCTCGAAGGGCTCGCGGGTGAACTTCGCGGTCATGGTCATGCCGGTCGCGGCAATCGCCGACGGTGCGATGGGCGGCACGCCACCTGGCTGGTTCGACGAATGCGAGATGCGTCCCATGTGCCACAGCTGCAGGTAGACCACGCCGCCCCTGGCATGGATCGCATCGACGATTCCCTTCCAGCCCTGCACCTGCTCGGCGGTGTGGATCCCCGGCGTCGTGGCGCCGCCGCCGCCCGGCATCACCTGCGAGGCCTCGGCGATGATCAGACCGCCCGCGCTCGCCCGCTGCCCGTAGTACTGCGCATTGAGTTCGTTGGCGCAATGGCCGGGCACCGTGGCGCGCATGCGTGTGAGCGGCGCCATCACGACGCGATGGGCCAGCGTGCAGCGGCCGACCCGCAGGGGTTGAAACAGGGCTTGAGTGGACATGCTCAGAGTTTCCTTCCGCCCTGGCGCACCAGGGCCAATTGACGCGATTGCACGATGAGATTGCCGGCGCAGTCCCACAGAAGTCCGTCCTCGATCAGCCGGCCGTCGGTCAGATCATGGGTGCGAAACTGACCGAGCATCCAGCCCTCGGCCGGACGCCGTCGGACATGCACGGTGAGCTCGACGGTGGGCACCCAACCGGCCATTCCGATCTGACCGAACACCGAAGGCGGAAACGTATCAGCGAACAGCACGCCCGCCAGCGTGTCGGGCGGGCGACCATCGCGAAAGCGGATCCAGCCGGTCACCTGGGCCCGGCCCCCGGCGACAGCATGCACTTCGTCAGGATGCAGCCGGATCTCCAGCCGCCCGACGATCGACAGGTCGAGCCCCTGCTCGGGCCCCGGGCGCGGCGGGCACTGGTCGGGCGGCGGCATGGCCGGCGGCGCGATCGTGGCGGTGGCCTGCGTGCTGTCGGTCAGATCACCCAGCGCGGCCAGCACTTCCAGCCGCGGCAGACCGTCCTGGGTCAGCGTGGCGCGCACGGTGGACAGCGTGCGTCCGGTGCGCAGCACCTGTGTGTCGATGCGGCAGGGCTGGCCTGGCACGCCGGGGCGCAGATAGTGCACGGTGACGCTGACCGGATCGGGATGCTCGGGCGCCGCCTGGCGCAGCGCCGACAGGGCAAGCGTCAGCAGGTAGCCGCCATTGGGATTGGCGCCGATGTTCCAGGCGGGATCCACCCGCCCCTCGTACGCGCCGGTGCCGATCGTCGTCAGACGGATCTCATCATCGAATTGACTCATGCGGACTCTGTACAGCGGATCGCGCAGGCTGTCAGTCGTGCATGGCCATTTGCGGTCCGAATTCCAGTCCGGAATTGCGGCAGGGACTTGCGCACCGCCCGATCGTTGCATGACAAGATGGCACTGCGCGGAATCGGTCCGCGCACCCTCCGCGGAGCATCACGGATGATCGAAGAAACGCTGGACATCACCACCGCCGATGGCGCGATGGAAACATTCATCTGCCGACCCGAGCGCGGCGCACCCCACCCGGCCGTGTTCCTGCTGATGGACGCGCCGGGCGTGCGCGACGAACTGCGCGACATGGCGCGCCGGCTGGCCTCGGTCGGCTATGCGGTGCTGCTGCCCAACCTTTACTACCGGGCCGGACGCGACACGACATTCGGGCCCACGGTCCTCGAAAAGAACAGCCCCGAGTGGGGCAGGATGCGCAGCATCCGCACCCGGATGACGATCCCGCCGGTGATGGCGGATTTCGCCGCCATGTTGTCGTTCATCGACGCCTCCGGATGGGCCTCGCGCGGCCCGGTCGGCTGCCATGGCTACTGCATGAGCGGACCGTACGCACTGGCAGCGGCCGCGCGCTTTCCGGAGCGGGTCGCCGCGGCCGCATCGTTCTATGGCACCTGGCTGGTCAGCGACGCCGTCGAAAGCCCGCACCTGACGCTGGCAAAAGCGCGCGGCGAACTCTACATCGGCTGCGCCGAACACGACGAGCTCGCGCCGGCGCCGATGGTGCGCGAACTCCAGACGCTGTTCGACGCCTCGGGCAATGGCGGCGAGCTCGAGATCTATCCGGGCGTGCACCACGGCTTCGCGTTTCCGCAGCGCTGGTGCTACGACAAGCCCGCTGCCGAGCGGCACTGGGAGCGGCTGTTTGCGCTCTATCGCCGCCGGCTGCATGCCTGAACGCCTCCCGAACCTCCCGCGCGAACAGAGATCCTCCATGGCCCTTCAGAACATCAGCCCCATCAACGACCAGCTGGCCGACACCATCGTGCGGTCCAGCGAACCCTGGATCGAAACCAGTCCGGGCATGGCCTGGACCAAGGTGCTCTGGACCGGCGCCGAGTCCGGCCGCTGGGCGGCGCTGTACCGATGGAACAAGGGCTATGTCGCGCCGCCCCACAAGCACCTGGCCGCCGCCCACACCTACGTGCTGAAGGGCCGACTGCAGATCCGCGATGGCGTGCTGGAGGCGGGCGACTACGACTACGAACCCAACGGCGTGCTGCATGGGGCGACCACCGCGCTGGAGGACACCGAATACCTGTTCATCTGCGACGGCCCGGTGGTGTTCTTCGACGAGAACGGCCTGAAGAGCTACAAGGGCTGGGAAGAACTCGAGCGCCTGAAGACGCGATGACCGCGACGGGGGCAGGCCTGTCCGACCGCTTCGACTCTGCCACAATTCCGTCCTGAATTCGGCGATCTGTTCGAGGCCGCGCGCCGTGCGGTCCGGCCTCGCCGGTCGCCCCGTTCGCCCACGGTAAATCGACTTCCGCCATTCATTCCACGGAGCAATCGCCCTGCCATGACAGCCTCCCGCCGTCGTCTGATGACATCCCTTTCCCGCGGTGCGCTGGCACTGCTCGCCGCGCTCAGCGTGGGCTCGACCGGTGCGCAGACCGGCAAGCCGGTGCGCATCCTGGTCGGCTTCCCCCCGGGCGGGGGCACCGACCTGATCGCCCGAACCCTGGCGGACAAGCTCAAGGATGAACTCGGCACTCCGGTCGTGGTCGAGAACCGCCCTGGCGCGGGCGGCCAGATCGCCGCCCAGGCGCTCAAGGCAGCGCCCGCCGACGGCACCACGCTGTTCCTTTCGCACGATCACACGATCTCGATCCTGCCGCTGGTGATGGCCAATCCCGGCTACGACCCGGCCACCGATTTCGTGCCGGTCGCCGGCATCGCCACCTTCGTCAACGCGTTTGCCGTGTCGGGCGCCAATCCGGCGCGCAGCTTCAATGACTACGTGGCGGGCGTGCGCAAGGCGGGCAAGGGGGTGGTCGGCATTCCGGCGCCCGCCTCGACCCCCGAGTTCCT
>DAONCJ010000520.1:0-3324 GCA_035401985.1 Burkholderiaceae bacterium
CAGCCGTCCTCGGGGTGACGAAGGCGGCGCTGTACCACTACGTGCACAGCAAGCAGGAGATCCTGTTCGAGTGCCACATGATGTCCCTCGACCTGGGCGATGAGGCCCTGGACTATGCGCGGCGCCATGGCCGCACGGGCCTGGAGCAGACCACGCTGCTGGGCCGGCGCTACATCGAACTGGTCACCGGCGAGATGGGGCGGCTTGCGGTGCTGTCCGAATACGACGCCCTGGACAGCGAAAGCCGCAAGGTCGTCGGACGCCGGCGCGATCTGTTCGACCGCGCTGTGCGGGACATGGTCGCGCGCGGGCGCAGCGACGGCAGCATTCGCGACGTCGATCCGAAACTTGCCGTTTTCTACTTCATGGGCGCCGTCAACTGGATGACACGGTGGTTCCGCCCGGACGGCGATCTGAGCGGCGTCGACATCGCAGCCGGATTCGCCGATCTGCTCGCCGAGTCGTTGCGTTCCCGCCCCTGAAAGACTGACACGGGCTCTGGATCGCAGGGCTTGACAGTTTTTCTACCGGCCGGTTAATAATGCAACCACAAGATCAATTCGCGTCACGCGCGGCGTTCGAGGAAGTCGGCCACATCACTGCCTCCCGCCGAATCGCAAAACAGCGGGGAGACAAGCAGTTGGAGCCATCAATGCAGGCCGGGGGCCGCGCATGAGCGCCGTTCGCGATGCCGAATCGCCCGCTGCCCGCGTGGCGCCCGTCGCAAGTTCTGCCGCCGACACCATCGTGCTCGCTGCCCGCGACATCCGGATGACCTTCGGCGGCGTGGTGGCCCTGAACGACGTCACGGTCGAAGTGCGCGACGACCAGCTGCTGGCAGTGATCGGCCCCAATGGCGCGGGCAAGACGTCGCTGATGAACTGCCTCAGCGGCTTCTACCGGCCGCAGCGCGGGCGTATCGAACTGCATGGCAAGGAGATCACCGGCCGCCAGGTGCATGAGATCGCGCGCGCAGGCGTCGCCCGCACGTTTCAGGGCACCCACATCTTCTCGGGCATGACGGTGATCGAGAACATCATGGTCGGGCGCCATATCCACATGCGCTCGTCGGTGATGCAGTCGTTCCTCTACTTCCCCTGGACTCAGCGCGAAGAGGTTCGCCACCGCGAGTTCGTCGAGGAGATCATCGAGTTCCTCGAGATCGAGACCATCCGCCACCAGCTGGTCGGCAGCCTGGGCTACGGTCTGCGCAAGCGGGTCGACCTCGCCCGCGCCCTGGCGCAGGAGCCGCGGATCCTGCTGATGGACGAGCCGATGGCCGGCATGAATGCCGAAGAGAAGGAAGACCTGGCGCGGTTCATCCTCGACGTGCGCGAAGCGCGTCATCTGCCGGTGGTGCTGGTCGAGCACGACATGGGCGTCGTGATGGACCTTGCCGACCGGGTGGTGGTGCTCGACTTCGGACGCAAGATCGCCGACGGAACACCCGCCCAGGTCCAAAGCGACCCGGCCGTGCTGCAGGCCTATCTGGGCGGGGGAGAGCGCTGATGATCGCGATGAAGACCCTGCCGCAGCACCTGGTCGACCGCGCCCGCAGCGATCCCGGCCGCGTCGCGCAGCGCCACAAGTATCGGGGGGTCTGGCGCGAATTCTCGTTCGATGACGTGCTGACCAACGTGCGCGAGTTTGCCCTCGGCCTGCATGCGATGGGTTTGCGTCGCGGCGAGACGCTGGCCGTGATCGGCGAGAACGAGCCCGAGCATTTCTGGAGCGAATTCGCGGCCCAGGCCCTGGGCGCGAAGGTGGTGTCGCTGTATCCGGATCTGACCGTTGATGAAGTTCAGTACCTGGTGAACGACAGCGAGTCGGTCTACCTGGTGGCGCAGGACCAGGAACAGGTGGACAAGGCGTTCACGGTCATGGCGGGGGCTCCCGGACTGCGTGCGGTCATCTACTGGGACAACACCGGGATGTGGTCCTACCACCAGCCTGCGCTCAAGCCGTTTGCCGAAGTCCAGGCGCTGGGCCGTGCGCTGAACCTCGAGCAGCCGAAGCTGTTCGATGAACTGGTCGGCGCGGGCCAGCCGGATGACATCGCGGTGCTGTCGTACACGTCCGGCACCACCGGGCGGCCGAAGGGCGTGATCATCACGCACCGTTACCTGATCGACAACGTCCATCGGGTGATCGAGGCGACCGGCGCCAAGCCCGGAATGGAATATCTGTCTTACATCGCCCCGGCCTGGGTGACCGAGCAGCTGTTCGCCTTCAGCATGGGCGTGCTGGTGCCTCTGGTCGTCAATTTCCCCGAAGGCCCCGAGCAGGTTCTCGAGAACATCCGCGAGCTCGCCGTCGAGGTGATGGTGTTTGCGCCCCGTCAGTGGGAGAGCCTGGCGGCCACCTTGCAGGCACGCATGTTCGATGCCGACCCCTGGCGCCGGCGCATCTACGACTGGGGCATCGAGATCGGGCGTCAGGTGCATGTCGCGCGACTGGACGGCAAGCCGGTGTCTGCCTCGGCGCGAGCGCTGCTGCCGCTGGCCGAAGCCATGGTGCTGCGCCCGCTGCGCGATCAGCTCGGCCTGACCCGCATCAAGATCGCGGTCTGCGGCGGCTCGACCATGGCGCCCGACGTGTTTCGGCTCTTTCATGCGATCGGCGTGCCGCTGCGCAACATCTATGGCGCCACCGAGATAGGCCTTCTGACCCTGCATCAGGGGGCGCGCTTCGACCTCGAAACGGTCGGGCACTGGCTGGCGGCGCACCCCGAAGGAGGCGCACCGCTGGAATGGAAGGTGTCCGACGAGGGCGAACTGCTGGTCCGCGGTGGCTCTTTCTTCCAGGGTTACTGGCGGCGCGAGGACAAGACGCAGGAGCGACTGCGCGACGGCTGGTATCTGAGCGGCGACGCCGTCTCGGTCACGGCGTCGGGCGAGCTCGTCTTCCTCGAGCGCACCAGCGACATGCGCCAGCTGCGCAGCGGCGAGCGCTTCCCGCCGCAGTTCATCGAGACCCGCCTGCGATTCAGTCCGTTCATCAAGGACATCATGACCCTGGGCGACGAGCGGCGCGAGTACATCGGCGCGCTGATCAACATCGACCAGGGCGTGGTCTCGCGATGGGCCGAAGACCGCAACATCGGCTTCTCCACGTTCACCGACCTGTCGCAGAAGCCCGAGGTCGCCGAGCTGATCCGCACCGAGATCGAGCGGGTGAACCGATTCCTGCCCGAGAACGCCCGGGTGCGGCGCTTCGCGAACTTCCCCAAGGAGCTGGACCCCGATGAGGGCGAGCTCACCCGCACCCGCAAGCTGCGCCGCGAGTTCCTCGAGGAGCGCTACGGCGCGCTGATCGAGGGGCTGT
>DAONCJ010000521.1:0-3323 GCA_035401985.1 Burkholderiaceae bacterium
GATACTGATACCGGATGCCGGCCGCCTCGATCGGGGCGCGCAGCAGCGCAAGAAAATCGGTGAACTGGCTGAACACCAGCGCCTTGTGACGGTTGGCCACCAGTTCCTGCGCCAGCTCGGTAAAGGCCGTCACCTTGGCGCCCGTGACGCCCAGTTCCGGGTTGACCAGACGCGGATCGCAGGCCGCGCGGCGCAGGCGCGTGAGCTGCGCCAGCACATGGATGCGCTCCTTCGGCCCGGCACTGAGTGCCGTGCTCAGCGCCTCGCGACGCAGCGCCTCGTAATGTGCCGCCTCGTCGGCCTCGGGAGCGATCGACAGCGTGAGCTCGGTGCGCGGCGGAAGGTCGTGCAGCACCTCGGACTTCAGGCGCCGCAGCACGAAGGGCGAGATCAGCCGGCGCAGCGTGCGCTGTGCTCGCAGGTCGCGGTCGCGCTCGATCGGCACCACGAACCGCTCGGTGAAGCGCTGGGCGCTGCCCAGCAGTCCCGGGTTCACGAAGCTCATGATGGCCCACAGCTCGCCCAGCCGATTCTCGATCGGCGTGCCTGACAACGCGAGCCGGAAATCGGCGTTCAGTTCGCGGATCGCCTGACTGCGCTTGGCGCTGGCGTTCTTGATCGCCTGCGCCTCGTCGGCCACCACCGTGGTCCACCGCTGGGCCGAGAAGGCCGCGCTTGCCTGCTGCAGCAGCGTATAGGACACGACGATCAGATCGCCCGGCCGTGCCTGGCGCAGCAGCGTCTCGCGTGTGTCGAGCGCGCCGTACAGCCGCGCGCGCAAGCTGGGCGCAAAGCGCGCCGCCTCTTCGATCCAGTTGCCGCACACCGATGTCGGCGCAACGACCAGCGCGGGGCCAAGGGCCGCGCGACTGAGCAGCAGCGCCAGCGCCTGAACCGTCTTGCCAAGCCCCATGTCGTCGGCCAGACAGGCGCCAAAGCCGGCCTGCGCGCGCTGCGCGATCCATTCGAAGCCCTGTGCCTGGTACGGACGCAGTTCGGCCTGCAGCGCAGGCGGCAGCACCACCGGTGCGTCCACCGCCGCCTGCAGCATGGTGAGCCGCTCGCGCAGCGCCGCATCGTCGCGCTGGGTATCGGCCAGCGCGTCGTCCAGCCACTCCGCGGCGAGCATCGGCGCACGCAGGCCGGCGTGGCGCCGGACGCGCCCTTCCGAAACCGCGTCCGCCCCGCCACCCGTGCGCGCCGGCTCGAGCACGGCCGCAAGATCCTCGATCTGCTGACGCAGCCGATCGGTCAGCGCCAGCCAGCGGTCCTCGCCCAGCGGCACGAACCGGCTGCGGTCCCGCCCCGCCAGTTCGATGAGCTTCGCCAGTTCGATGACGCGCGCCTCATCGACCTTGAGTTCCCCATCGACCGCGAACCACTGGCCCTCGCGCTTGACCGACACCCGCATGCTGTCCGCACCGACCGACACGATGCTGACCGAGCGTCCGCTGGGCCAGTCCAGCCCCTCGATCTGCGGAACGTGGGGAAGCTCCTCGATCAGCGCCAGCGCCTGCTCGGGCGCCAGCACTTCCCATTCGGGTATGCGGTCCCGATCGGTCGGTGGCTCGAGCACTTCGAATCGCTCGCACAGCGTCCGCAGCGACTGGCGCTCGGCCGCGAGATCGCGCGTCACCGAGCACACCACGCCCTCGATCGGGGCGACCACATCGAGACGGCCGCTGCCGGGCGCGAGCCGCGGGCCGCGCGGCCCCAGCGGCGCGCTGACCAGCCGCAGGCGAACGCCCTCGCCCACCGGCGACAATTCGGCGCGCAGACCTCCGCTGGCGGTGACCGGCTGCGCTCCGTGCGCTTCATCGGCCCGCAGACGGAAGTGCGCCGACAAGGCCGGCAGCGCCGACTGAAGTTCCTGTGCCGCGCTGCGCGGGACTTTGAGTCCACCCGCGGCCAGCGCCACCACCCGGCGATGCGCTGCCGTGATGCGGATCAGCCGCGCCTGACCCGGCTTCTCGGGCAGCACGAACACCGCCCCGTCCAGCGGCAGCGCCCCGGCACGCACCGCACCGTGCTCGTCGAACTCGAAGCCCCCTGACTTCCGGCTGAGTGCGACAAGATCGGGATCGAAGCGGAACACCCAGTCATCACCGGCCGCTTCAAGGCGCACATCGGGCTGGTCGTCGACCAGATGCACGAACTGTTCCGGACGATCGGCCAGCACCACGCGCGGATGCCCGGCCAGCGCCGCGGCCGCCTCGGCGATGTCGATGCCATAGTTGGGACCATAGCCCCGCCGCTGCTTGATGGCGCGCGCCACGCGCGCATCGTCGGAAGCGAGCCCGGCATCGCGCGCCAGACGCGACAAGGCCACGGCCCGAGGCTTGTTCCAGTCGCGGACACCGCGCTTCTGCTCGAGCGCCTCGATCGCGGTGATCCTGCGGTTGTCATCCAGAACCAGCGACCACAGCAGACGCGAGCTGGCGCCGGCCGAGACCTCGGTGTCGCCCCCGGCCTGCGGATTCAGCGCCGCAATCGCCGCCAGCGCATCGCGCCAGGCGTCCACACCCGAGGGCACGAAGAACGGCTGATCGGGCGGCTGTCCGGCCAGCACCTGTTCGGCGGCGCGCAGCTGCTGGGCCATCCACGCCAGGCCCGTCTGCTCGAGTGCCCGATGCAGTGCCGCCATCGCGGCGGCCCGGGCGGTCGCCGGGTCGCGACCTGCAATCCGCCGCTCGACGGCCGCGTCCACGACCGCCCCGGCCTGCGCTCCCAGCACCCAGGCGCGCAACATCAGTCGATCGGTCCAGAAGAACTGCGGACGGGTTCCGAACCACGCCTGCAGCTCGCCGAATCCCGGGTCGGCGGGCTCATCGCCCAGGCGGATGTCGGCGGCCTTGACCCAGCGCCCCCAGATCGACTCGTCATGCGGCTTGCGGGTGCCCGCCTCGGCCGCGCAAAACTTGCGGGCCACCGCGATGCGCGCCGGGTCGCGGGTGGCGAACAGGCACATCGGATAGAGCCAGGCCAGGGTTTCGGGCACCAGACGCTTGCGCGTGCCGCTTTCGTTGCGCCGCATCGCGAAGGCCTCATCGAAGCCGGCAATCGCCGCTTCCCACTCGCCTCGCACCGCTCGGGCGGCCGCCCGCAGCGCCCCGCCATGACCGTCGTGCCGCTCGGCCACGACCGCCAGCGCTTCGTCGACGAACGCCCGCGCGGCGCGGGAGCGGTACCGGTCACGGTGCCAGATGATGCCGACCTGGCGGGTGATGGCCGACCCCTCCGCCAGCGGGATCACCGCGATCTCGGAGCCGTCGAGCTGCGGCTCCACCGTGAGCCTGGCGACCACCGCGGCGCCGAGACCGACG
>DAONCJ010000522.1:0-3322 GCA_035401985.1 Burkholderiaceae bacterium
GACGCAAACCATCGCACGCCTGGCTCTCGATCCCCGGGTGCAGGCGGTCAAGGAGTGCGGCGGCGACCTGAACCGCCTGCAGGAGCTGATTTCGCTCGGACGCCCGGCCGTGCTGTGCGGCGACGACGCCTGGGCCTTCACTGCCCTTTCGGCGGGCGCCAGCGGTGTGATCGCAGCCGCCGCGCATGTGCGCCCCGATCTGTGGGTCAGCCTCGCCTGCGACCTGAGGGAACAGCGCCTCGAGCGCGCCCGCGACCAGTTCGCGCGCCTTCTGCCGGTGATTCGCTTGCTGTTCGCGCAGCCCAATCCGGCTCCCTTGAAGGCAGCGCTGGCGATGGCCGGCGACATCGCCGAAGAACTGCGCCTGCCGATGCTCGCTTTGGCACCGGCCGAACGCGAGACGCTGGGCCGGGCATTGGCGACGCTTGGGTCCGGTTGACGCGCCCGCAGCGCAGGCCAGGACACCAGCCAGCGCAGTGCCCGCATCGCCGACCGAGTTTGGCCGTTTCACCGATAATGCGCGCTGCGGTCCAACACGGGCCGCTTCACATGATTTGGCCGTTTCACCGATAATGCGCGCTGCGGTCCAACACGGGCCGCTTCACATGACTCCTGCCACCGCGCGCAGCGACCAGCGCGCGACGCGGTTCTATTGAACATTCGCCTGCTGCCGACGGCCTCATCGGCCCGGCAGGGGTGGCACCTAAGTATCGGGAACGGCAGATGCGGATTGCAGCAGTTCGGACGATGAGTGCGGCATGCCTGTTGTGCCTGCTGGCGGCGTGCGGGCAGTCGGCTTCTCCGCCGCCCGCGGGCAAGGGTCCGGGCGGGCCGGGCGGGGGCGGCATGCCGCCGCCCGAGGTCGCGGTAGTCGCGGTGGCTCCAGAATCGACGGCGCTGGTCGTCGAGTTGCCAGGACGGCTCGAGGCCGTGCGCACGGCCCAGGTGCGGGCCCGGGTGGCCGGCATCGTGCTGTCGCGGCAGTTCCGCGAAGGATCGGACGTGCGCCAGGGCGATGTGCTCTACCGCATCGACCCGACCGCACTCCAGGCGAACGTCGACAGCGCCACCGCCGCGCTGGCCCGCTCCCAGGCCACGCTGATGCAGGCCACCGCCACTGCCGAGCGCTACGAGCCGCTGGTCAAGGCGAATGCCATCAGCCAGCAGGACTACACCAACGCCGTGGCAGCCCGCAAGCAGGCCGAGGCGGACGTTGCTGCCGGCAAGGCCGCACTGCAGACGGCGCGCATCAGCCTGGGCTACGCCACCGTCACCGCGCCGATCGCCGGACGCATCGGGCGGGCGCTGGTCACCGAGGGCGCGCTGGTCGGCCAGGGCGACGCGACGCCGATGGCGGTCATCCAGCAGGTCGATCCGCTGTTCGTCAACTTCACCCAACCGGTGTCCGATGTGCTGCGGCTGCGCCAGTCGATCGGCAGCGGCCGCCTGAAAGCGGCGGATGCCTCGCAGGCGGCCACCGTGCGGGTGCTGCTCGACGACGGTTCGCTCTACCCCCAACCCGGCAGGTTGCTGTTCTCCGACTTGTCGGTCGACCAGGCGTCGGGGCAGGTCACCCTGCGGGCGCAACTCCCCAATCCGCAGTCGCTGCTGCTGCCCGGCATGTACGTGCGGGTGCGCATCGAGCAGGGCCGAAACGACACCGCGATGCCGGTGCCGCAGCAGGCCGTCACCCGCAATGCGCAGGGCGACACGGTGCTCGTCGTCGACGACAAGGGCGCGGTCTCGCCGCGACCGGTCAAGATCGCGATGGGCCAGGGCAACCGGTGGGTGGTGACCGAGGGCCTGAAGCCGGGCGAGCAGGTGATCGTCGAGGGCTTCCAGAAGCTGCGCCCCGGCGCGCCGGTCAAAACCGTGCCCTGGCAGCCGCGCAAGCCTGAGGCGGCCGAGGGCAAGGCCGCGGCAGCGCCTGATGCGACGGCCGGCAAGACCGCGCCAACGCCCCAGGCCGCTGCGGGCAAGTCTGCGCCGCCCGAGGCGGCAGCCGGCAAAACCGCGGCGCCCGCCGCCGCTGGCAAGTAATCCGCCATGGCCGCCTTCTTCATCGACCGACCGATCTTCGCCTGGGTCATTGCGCTGTTCCTGCTGGTCGGGGGCGGCGTGGCGATCACGCAGCTGCCGATCGCCCAGTACCCGACGGTGGCGCCGCCGGCGATCATCATCACCGCCACCTATCCCGGCGCTTCGGCCAAGACGCTGGACGAGGCAGTGGTCAGCCTCATCGAGCAGGAGATGAACGGCTCGCCGGGCATGATCTACATGGAGTCGGTCAGCCAGGCCAACGGCACCGCCACCATCACCGTCACCTTCGAGCCCGGCACCGCGCCCGATCTTGCCCAGGTGGACGTGCAGAACCGGCTGTCGCGGGCCACCCCGCGGCTGCCGCAGGCGGTCATCCAGCAAGGCGTGCGCGTCGATCGGGCGCGCTCGAACTTCCTGCTGTTCGTGATGGTCTACTCCGAGGGCGGAAAGCTCGAGCCGGTGGCGCTTGGCGACTACGCCTCGCGCAGCATCCTTCCCGAGATCCAGCGGATTCCGGGCGTCGGCGTCGCGCAGCTGTTCGGCACCGAACGAGCCATGCGGATCTGGCTCGACCCGGCCCGGCTGATCAGCTACAACCTCGCCGCATCCGACATCACCGCCGCGATCCGGGCCCAGAACGTCCAGGTGTCCGCCGGCGGCATCGGCGAGCTGCCCAATCTGGCCAGCCAGACCATCACCGCCACTGTCGTGGCCGCCGGCCAGCTCGACTCCACCGAGGCCTTCGGCAACATCGTGCTGCGCGCCAACACCGACGGCTCCAGCGTGCGCCTGCGCGACGTGGCACGGGTCGAGATCGGCGGCCAGGCCTATGCGCCGTTCGCCCGCCTGAACGGCTCGAATGCGGTCGGCATCGGCGTGCAGCTTTCGCCCACCGGCAACGCCATGGCGACCGCAGCGGCGGTGCAAAAGCGCATGGAAGAGCTGTCGCGGTACTTCCCCGACACCGTCAAGTTCCGGATGCCTTACGACACCTCGAAGTTCGTCCGGCTGTCGATCATCCAGGTGGTGATGACGCTGCTCGAAGCGATCGGCCTGGTGTTCCTGGTGATGTACCTGTTCCTGCAGGGATTCCGCTACGCACTGATCCCGACCGTGGTCGTGCCGGTGGCGCTGCTCGGCACCTTCGGCGTCCTGCTGGCGATCGGATTCTCGATCAACGTGCTGACGATGTTCGCGATGGTGCTGGCGATCGGCATCCTGGTCGACGATGCAATCGTCGTGGTCGAGAACGTCGAGCGCATCATGATCGAGGAGGGGCTGC
>DAONCJ010000523.1:0-3311 GCA_035401985.1 Burkholderiaceae bacterium
TCGGCAAGGGCCTGGGCGCCATCGGGCCGGTCGGCGTACCGGTGGGCGTGGCCGCCTACCCCCGCGAAATCGTCGTGCCGGTGCGCCATTGGCTGGCCACCGACTACCCGGATATCCGCCATTTCGCGACCATGCCCAAGGGCGGGCACTTCGCCGCCTTCGAGCAGCCTGCGCTTTACATCGATGACATCCGCACCTATTTCCGCATGCTGCGGTAAGGCCGCTCTAGCGCAGAAAATCGCGGATGTGCCGCGTCGTAAACTCGGTCTCGGCGGCGCCAGGGACCGGGCGCCACGCCATGTGGCCGCGCAGCGAGTCGATCTCCTCGCAGCGCGCGCCAGGCACCCCCGCCGCGATCCGGCGGCCCTCTTCGATTCCCAGCAGGCGGTCCTGAAGGCAGGGCAGCACCAGCAGGCGTGCGGTGATCCGCGACAATGCCTGCATCAGGTCTCCGCCAAACGGCTGCGCCACATCGTGCCGGCTCGAGGCCTGGTATCGCCGGATAAGACTCCAGGCGTCCCATTGCGCGAAGCGCTCGCCGACCGCGATGGCCTCCGCTTCAACGGCTTCCCCTTGTGCCTCGAGATAGGCATCGGTCACTGTCCAGGCGTGGTAGTGACGACCGGCCAGACGCAGACCGTCCAAGGGCTGTTCGGTGTACTGCCCGCCCCGCCATTGCGGATCGAGTTCGATCATCTCGCGCATCCGGCGGGTGGTCTGCCGGATCACCTGCCCGGCGCGCGTCGCCGGCACCTGCAGGATGGCGGCTCGTGCTGTGCCCGGATGGTGAATGACCCACTCGAGCGCCTGGAACGCGCCCATCGAGGCACCCGCGACCGCCGCCAGCGGCGTTTCACCCAGTCCCAGGCCGTCGCGCACCAGCGCCACCTGGGCGCGCACCATGTCGCGGATGCCGTACTCGGGAAACCGACCGCGCAGACCATCGCCCGGCTGCGTCGAGCCGCCCCCGCCGATCGCATCGGAGCTGACGACACAATAGCGATCGGTGTCGAAAGCCCGTCCCGGACCGATCGACGCTTCGACACTCAGACGCGTATTGCTGGTGCCGGGCATGATCAGGATGACGTTGTCGCGCGCCGCATTCATGCGGCCGTAAATGACATGCGCGATCCGAAGCAGCGGCAGCGTCTGGCCGTTCTCGAACTTGAAATCTGGCAAGTCGAATACCGTCTCGATCCCTGCCGGGCGGGAGCTGTCACTCATCGGGTGCATCCAGTGGGAGGGCCAGGCGGCAGCTTGAAGCCCCGCGCCGCGTTTGCCAAGCCGCCTGCCCGGTGTCCGCCCGCCGCCGACCGCGCTTTCCGAACGACCGCCTGACGGTCGATCCGCCCCGCCGGGTGGCAGGCAGATTGACCGGGAGGGTGGCCCGGCCCCATCCTTTCGGGCGAGCCGCATCGGCCCGACACGCAAGGATGGGAACGGCCTTGATCGGATTCAGGAGCATCAGAAGCAGGATCCTGGCGTTCGCACTGCTGGCGACCCTGGTGCCGTCGCTCGGCCTTGGAGTGCTCACGTACTGGCGTTATCAGGCCATGGTCAGCGGCAACGTGGCGGTCGAGCTGCGCACGCTGAACAACTACGCGCGCAGCGAGCTGGGGCTGTGGGTGACCAAGCAGATCGACGACCTGCGAGCGTTGTCCAACGCCGACACGCTGCAGTCCGGCTTGTCGGGTGAACTCGCCGCGCCGTCCGCTCAAGGGCGGGTCGGGACCCGCGAGGTCGAGGTGTTCCTGCGCTCGGTGCAGGAGAACCTGGACGCCGTCCTCGAGCTCAGCGTGCTCGACGCCCGCGGCAGGCGCATCGCGGGCAGCCAGACCTCTGGCGCATCCGTCGCCCTGCCCCCGGGCTGGGCTGACGGCAGCGCTGTCGGCGGCCCCGTGCTGCTTCAGCCGACATGGGACAGCGCCCAGCGGCGCGCCACATTGACGGTGGTGGTTCCTATCCGCTCGGGCAGCCATGCATTTCTCGGTGCGCTCGCCGGGGTTATCGATCTGCGCGTGCTGCAGGGACGGCTCGATGCGATAGCGCGATCGTCGGCCGCCGAAGTGATCCTTCTGTCATCCGCCGGCGAGCCGCTGCTGGGAACCCATGGCGCGGCCGCCGAACTGACACGCATCGACCCGGGATCGCTTCAGTCCTTGCTGGCCCGTCCGGGCGAACCGGTCACCTATGCCGGGCATCGCGGCCGTGAAGTGATCGGCCTGACCACCCGGCCCGGCTCGTCGGCGCTGTGGGTGATTGCCGAGCGCGCCAGTGCCGATGTGTTCCGCGAACGGCGCCGCCTGCTCGAGATGTTCGTCGCACTGACTGCCGCACTCGCCTTGCTCGTCGGCGTGCTGGCCTACTGGATCAGCCGTTCGATCGTCACCCCGCTGGACGGACTGGTGCGCGCGGTCGACCGGATTGCCGACGGCGACCTGGCTGTGCGGCTGAAGCCGACCCGCATCACCGAGGTCGGCCTGCTGACCGGCGCGATGAACGTGATGGCGGGCAGACTGGAGCGCAGCAGCGAGGAGGTCCAGTCGGCCAGGCGCGCGCTCGAGGAACAGAACCGCGCGCTCGAGGCGCTGTCGGTCACCGACGGGCTGACCGGTCTCTACAACCGCAAGAAGCTCGATTCGATCCTGGTCGAACAGTTCGCTTTGTACGAGCGCCATCGGCGGCCGTTCGCACTGCTGATGCTCGACATCGACCATTTCAAGGCGCTCAACGACAAGCATGGCCATCTGGGCGGCGATCAGATGCTGGCCACCGTTGCCGGCATTCTGCGGCGCTGCGTACGCAGCGTCGATCAGGTCGCCCGCTATGGTGGCGAGGAGTTCGCGATCGTGCTCGTCGAGGCGACGCTGGACGGCGCGCTCGACACGGCCGAGCGGATCCGCGCCTCAGTGGCCGCGGCGAAGGTGATGTTCAATGATCAGCCGGTGACTGCGACGATCAGTGTCGGGGTCGCGCGCTGCAGCGACACCGACGAAGGTCCGCAGAGTGTGATCGCGCGCGCCGACGCGGCCCTTTACGAAGCCAAGCACGCAGGCCGCAACAGGGTGGTCTGTGCCGACGAGTTGGCTGCGCTGGTCGTCGCCGATCCGCCGCAGGGACGCAGCGCCTGAACGTTGCTCGCGCGAGTGCGCCGCGCGAACGAACGCATCATCAGCCTGCAGGTTGCAGCGAGCGATCTTCAGCGATTCACTGCCGTGCGCCCAAGCAGTGGCCCGTAAACCCAGCCGGAACGACCGTCCGCGCCGACGACCAGGATCCAGTCGCCGCGCCGCGCATGACCGGTGACCGTC
>DAONCJ010000524.1:0-3308 GCA_035401985.1 Burkholderiaceae bacterium
CCTGGACAAGATGCGCCGCACCGGCCAGCCGCCGGGGGCCGATGTCTCGATGCTCAAGCTCAAGGGCAGCGAAATCCAGCAGGGCATCACCGAGCTGATGATGCAGGCCGTCGGCCCGATGGCGCAGCCCTTCGTGGCTGTCGACGACGGCGCGGTCGATCCGTACAAGTCGCGTCTGGCGCCCCGTTACTTCAACTACCGCAAGACCACCATCTACGCCGGATCCAACGAGATCCAGCGCAACATCATCGCCAAGGCGACCCTGGGTCTGTGAGCGCGAGGAAACCAGCATGAACTTTGAATACACCGAAGAACAGCAGCAGTTGGCCGACTCGATCCGCAAGTACCTGGCCAACGAATACGACTTCGAAAAGCGCAAGGCGATCATCAAATCGCCCTCCGGCCTGAGCGATGCCGCCTGGTCGACCTTCGCCGAAATGGGCCTGACCGCCATCGCCCTGCCCGAGGCAGACGGCGGCTTCGGCGGCGGCGCGGTCGATCTGATGGCGCCGATGGAAGCCTGCGGCGAAGCCCTGGTGGTCGAGCCTCTGCTCGACAACATCGGGCTGGCCGGACGCCTGATCTCGCGCGGTGGTTCGGCCGCTCAGCGCCAGACGATCCTGCCCGGCCTGATCGACGGCAAGCTCAAGCTCGCCTTCGCCTATCTGGAGCCGGGCGCCCGCTACGAGCTGACGGCGGGCAAGACAACCGCCAAGGCGGCTGCTGAAGGCTGGGTGCTCGACGGCCAGAAGTCGGTGGTGATCGGCGCGCCGAACGCCGACAAGCTCGTGGTTTCGGCCCGCACCTCCGGCAAGGCCGGCGATGCGTCGGGCGTCAGCCTGTTCGTGGTCGATGCCAAGGCAGCCGGCGTCGCCATGAGCGCGAACCGCACCGTCGACGGACAGCGCGCCGCCGACATCCAGTTCAGCGGCGTGAAGCTGGGCGCCGATGCGCTGCTCGGCCCGAAAGATGGTGCACTCCCCCTGATCGAGGAGGCGATCGACTTCGCCACCGCGCTGCTGTGCGCCGACGCCATCGGCACGATGAAGAACGCCAACGATGCCACGCTCGAGTACCTGAAGACGCGCAAGCAGTTCGGCCAGCCGATCGGCTCGTTCCAGGCGCTGCAGCACCGCATGGTCGACATGTACATCGTCTGCGAGCAGGCCCGCTCGATGGCGATCCTCGCGGCAACCAAGGTCGATGCCGGCGGCGACGCCAACGAGCGCAAGCGCGCAGTGTCGTCGGCCAAGGTGAAGATCGCCGACGCTGCCCGTCAGGTCAGCCAGGAATCGGTGCAGCTGCATGGCGGCATGGGCATGACCGAGGAGCTCAAGGTCTCGCACAACTTCCGCCGTCTGACCATGATTGCGCAACGCTTCGGCGACGCCGATCATCACCTGGAGCGGTACGCGTCGCTGGGCTGACCCCGACGCTTTCACCGTACCAGCGCCCCGCCGGTGTCTGCGCCTGCGGGGCGTTTTTTCGTCCGGCTCAGCCGATGCTCATCAGCTGGGCGTTGCCGCCGGCCGCAGCCGTGTTGACGCTGATCGAGCGTTCCACCGCCAGACGCTCGAGGGGAATCTCCCGCTCGCCCGCAGGCATGCCGACGACGGGCACGATCGGCCCGGGCCGATCGGCCAGGGTCCGCATCACCTGCTGCAGTTCGTGGGACGCTCCCTGGTGCAACACCACATCGAAGGCGACAAGGGGATCCGTCCAGTCCGGCACCAGCAGACACCGGCCTTGCACCTCGAGCGGCAGACGCTGCCAGGCCTGACGGGCGCTCTGCCGCCACAGCGCGCCCGACCCCACCGCGAGAACGGCGGCGAGCTGCACCAGGCGATCGAGATCGTCATCGGCCAGGCACAGAACACGGTCCCTGGCCTTCAGGCCATAGCGGTTCGATTCACCGGTCGGACCGGTCAGCTCGCGCCAGTGGCCCACGGGCGATAGTTCGACGAACCGGTCGCAGCATCGAACCAGCGGCTCGAACGTGGCGCCCGCTGCGGTTCCGTGGCCAAAAATCTGCTGCATCGCCCAGGCACGCAGCGCTCGCAAGGCGGAATCGTCCGCGGCGGCCAGCCCCTGGTCCGACACGCCATGCCGCGTCCTGCCATGCCGCGATTCGCCGTATCCAGAAGACTTTGCAGCAAAGCCCGAGGGCGGGTCGCAGGCGACCCCCGCGCTTTCGATCATGCGGCGTGCGGCCTCCGGCGGACATGACGACAGCAGCCTCAGCAGGTACAAGGGACCGCCCGCCTTCGGGCCGGTGCCCGAGAGGCCTTCGCCTCCGAACGGCTGCACACCGACCACCGCGCCCACCAGGTTGCGATTGATGTAGAGATTGCCGGCCGGCGTGCGGCGCTGGACGAGTGCCATGACTTCGTCGATGCGCGTGTGCAGGCCCATCGTCAGCCCGTACCCGAGCGCAGCGATCTGCCGCAGCAGCGCGGCCAGCGCCTCTCGTTCATAGCGCAGCACATGCAGCACCGGCCCGAACACTTCGCCGCGCAGGTCCGAGACCGATCCAATCTCGATCAGCGCCGGCACGACGAAGCTGCCGCGCGCGAGTGCCTCGGCGTCCACGCGGGGCGCTCGGCGGACACGGTGTCCCCGCTCGGCCATGGTCGCCACATGGGCCTCGACCGCGTCGCGCGCCGAGTCGTCAATCAGCGGGCCGATGTCGGTGTCCAGCCTGCGCGGGTCGCCGACACGCCACTCGTCCATCGCCCCGCCCAGCATCGCCAGCAGCCGCTCGGCGATGTCGGCCTGGACACACAGCAGCCGCAGCGCCGAGCAGCGCTGACCCGCGCTGTCGAAGGCCGACACCATCACATCGGCCACCACCTGTTCGAGCAGTGCGGAGGAGTCGACGATCAGGGCGTTCTGGCCGCCGGTCTCGGCGATCAGCGGAACCGGCAGGCCATGGCGGCCCAGCCGCCCGGCCAGCGTTCGCTGAAGCACCCGCGCCACCTCGGTCGAACCGGTGAACAGCACCCCCTGCACACGCGGGTCGGCCACCAGCGCTGCGCCCACCGACTCACCGGGCCCGGGGAGCAGCTGCAGCGCGCCGCGCGGCACGCCGGCCGCCCACAGCGCCGTCACGCAGGCGCCGGCCGCCAGGGGTGTCTGCTCGGCGGGCTTGGCCAGCACCACGTTGCCCGCGGCAAGGGCGGCGGCACACTGCCCGGTGAAGATGGCGAGCGGAAAGTTCCAGGGGCTGATGCAGACCACGGGTCCGAGCGGCCGGTGAGTCAAGTTGTCCAGATGCTGCTCCGCGAGGCCGGCATAGAAGCGCAGGAAGT
>DAONCJ010000525.1:0-3301 GCA_035401985.1 Burkholderiaceae bacterium
CGGCGACCGTGGCGGCCGGCGGCACGCTGGGCATCCTGATCCCGCCCTCGGTCGTGCTGGTGGTCTACGCCATCCTGACCGAGCAGAACATCGCGAAGCTGTTTGCCGCGGCGTTCATTCCTGGCCTGATCGCGATGGTCGGCTACATGACCGCGATCGCGATCTACGTCCGTGTCGTGCCCGGCCAGGCGCCCGAAAGCGACACCGTCTCGAGGGCCGAGCTGTGGAGCAGCGCGGTCGGCGTGTGGCCAGTCGCGGCCATCTTTCTTGTCGTGTTCGGCGGCATCTATGGCGGGGTGTTCACCCCGACCGAGGGCGCCTCGATCGGCGCGGCGTCCACCTTCGTCACCGCCGTGGTGCGGCGGGAACTGACACTGGAGAAGTTCAAGCTCAGCTTCTATGCGACGGCCCAGTCGTCGGCGATGATCTTCATGATCTTCCTGGGCGCCGACATGCTGAATTCGGCGCTCGCGCTGACGCAGGCGCCCAACCAGCTCGCCTCGACGGTCGGTGCGCTGGGCTGGCCGCCGCTGGCGATCGTCGGGGCCATTCTGGTCTTCTATGTGCTGCTCGGCTGCGTGATGGATGAGCTGTCGATGATCCTGCTGACCATCCCGATCTTTTTCCCGCTGGTCATGGCGCTGGACTTCGGACTGAAGCCCGACGAGACCGCGATCTGGTTCGGCATCCTGGTGCTGATGGTCGTCGAGATCGGGCTGATCGCCCCGCCGGTGGGATTGAACGTGTATGTGGTCAATGGCATGGACAAGCGCACGCCGATCGCCGAAAGCTACCGCGGCGTGGTCCCCTTCCTCATCTCGGACTTCATCCGCACCACCTTGCTGCTGCTGTTCCCCGCAATCACGCTCTACCTGGTCAGGCTGATGAACTGATGGAAAACTTCACCCCTCTCCAAGCCCGCGAGTTTCTGGACGCAAACCCGGACGCCCTGTTCATCGACTGCCGCAGCGAGGCCGAGTTCTATTTCGTCGGCCACCCCGAAGGCGCCGTGCACGTCTCGTGGGCCGAGGCGCCCGACTGGGAGATCAACCCGCATTTCGTGGCCGAGATCCGCAAGCTGGTCAGTCATACGATCGACCGGCCGGTCGTGGTCATCTGCCGCAGCGGCAACCGGTCCGTCGATGCGGCCAAGGCGCTGGAAGCGGCGGGCTTCACCCGCGTGATCAATGTGCTTCACGGCTTCGAGGGTTCGCTGAACGAGCGGCACCATCGCGGCGAAATCGCCGGCTGGCGCTTCGACGGCCTGCCCTGGGAGCAGCTGTAGTCCGGGCGCAGCAAGCAGCCACCGCCGCAATCGCGGGCCTGGCGCGGCCAGCCGCCATAAGGGATTCACACCGAGGGATTCACACCGAGGGATTCACACCAAGCGCTTCACACCAAGCGCTTCACCCTGGACTGACACACCATGCGCATTGCGATCGGCGAGTTCTCCCACGAGACCAACACCTTCTGCCCCGGTGTGACCGACCTGGCGGCCTTCCAGTCGACATCATGGAGCGAAGGCGCCGACATCCTGACCCGGCATCGCGGCGTGCGTGATGACCTGGGCGGCATGATCGAGGCTGCCGAGCGGCTCGGCATCGAACTCGCCCCGACGCTGGCCACGGTGACGCAGCCCTCGGCAACCATCGCCCGGCAGGCCTACGACACCATCCGCGACACGCTGTTCGCGCGGCTGCAGCAGGCCGGCCCGGTGGACGCGATCTGCCTTTCACTGCATGGCGCAGGCTCGGCCGAAGGCATCGAGGATGTCGAAGGCACTTTCCTGGCGGAACTGCGCGCGCGCGTCGGTCCGACGATCCCGATCGTGGTGTCGCTCGATCTGCACGGCAACACCACCGAGGCGATGCTCGCGCATTGCAGCGCAGCCTTCTACTGCCACGCCTACCCGCACGTCGACCGCTTCGACCGGGGCGCCGAGATCATCGAAATCGCCGCCCGGATCGTCCGCGGCGAGATCCGGCCGGTCCGCCATCTGATCCGCCTGCCGCTGGCCATTCCGCCCTCGACCACCTTCACCGGACCCGCCGAACGCATCAACCAGATCTGCTTCGACTGGGAGAAGCACCCGGGCGTGCTCGACTGCAGCTTCACCCACGGCTTTCCGCACACCGACGTGTCGGTGATCTGCAGTTCGGTGCTGGTCACGACCGACAACGATCCGGTGCTGGCGCGCCGGGTGGCCGAGGATGTCGCCTCGCGGATCGTCGATTCGCTGGAGGACTTTCAGCAGCCGCTGCCCGATGCGGATCAGGCGATCGCCCAGGCGCTGGCGGCAACCCGTCTGCCGGTCATCGTTGCCGAAGTGTCGGACAACCCGGGCGGTGGCGCGCCGGGCAGCGGCACGCATCTGCTGCGCGCGCTGCTGGCCGCCGATCAGCCCGACACCTGCTTCGGATTCGTCTGGGATCCGACGACCGCGGCACAGGCCCATGCGGCCGGCGTGGGGGCGACCATCGAAGTGACGCTGGGCGGATTCAGCGATGCGCTGCACGGCGCGCCGATCGTTGCGCGAGCCTATGTGAAGGCGCTGACCGACGGGCGCTTCAAGCTGGTCAACCCGATGGGTGCGGGCAGCACCGTGAACCTGGGCCCGATGGCACGACTGGTCATCGGACAGGTCGATGTGCTGGTGGCCTCGCGGCGCGCCCAAACGCTGGACGCGCAGGTGTTCCTGCTGCATGGCATCGACGTGCGCACCCAGCGCATCGTCGCACTGAAATCGCAGCAGCACTTTCGCGGCGGCTTCCAGGACATCGCCGGCACGATCATCCGGGCCGACACGCCGGGCTTCACCACCAGCAACCTGTCGCTGCTGCCGTTTCGCCACATCCGGCGTCCGATCTGGCCGCTCGACCCGCTGCCCGGCCGCGAGACCTGGTTGCACTACACGGGCTGATCGCGATCAGGCCTGGGCGCGGGTCTTCAGCCGCATCTGCAGCCCCACCGGCGCCATGGCGAACATCAGGCGCTCGGCCGGCTCGGTGCCATCGGCGGTCGCCACAGACTCGATGTCGAAGCCATCGAGCAGCGTGAGCAGCACCATCTTCATCTCCTGCAGCGCCAGGTAGCGGCCCGGGCACATCCGCGGGCCGGCGCCGAAGGGCATCGAGATGCGCTTGGCCGAGGCCGCCGACAGGCCGTTCTCGCCCAGCCAGCGCTCGGGCTTGAAGCTCGCGCCCTCGGGCACGAAGGCATCGTCGACGCTGTCATGACGCATCAGGCCGATCACCACGCCGCCGGCCGGCACGGTCACGTCACCCAGCACCGTGTCGCGGGT
>DAONCJ010000526.1:0-3296 GCA_035401985.1 Burkholderiaceae bacterium
CGAATCGCTGGTCGACGCCATCAAGCGCGCCACCGACGTGATGATCGCCGGCAAGGTGGCCGTGGTCGCTGGTTACGGTGACGTGGGCAAGGGCTCGGCCCAGGCCCTGCGCGCCCTGAGCGCCCAGGTGTGGGTGACCGAGATCGATCCGATCAACGCGCTGCAGGCCGCCATGGAAGGCTACCGCGTGGTCACGATGGATTACGCCGCCGACAAGGCCGACATCTTCGTCACTGCCACCGGCAACAAGGACGTGATCACCGGCAAGCACATGGCCGCGATGAAGGACCAGGCGATCGTCTGCAACATCGGCCACTTCGACAACGAGATCGATGTCGCCTCGCTCAAGCAGTACGAGTGGGAGAACATCAAGCCGCAGGTCGACCACATCATCTTCCCCGACGGCAAGCGGATCATCCTGCTGGCCGAGGGGCGGCTGGTCAATCTGGGTTGCGGCACCGGCCACCCTTCGTATGTCATGTCGTCCTCGTTCGCCAACCAGACCATCGCGCAGATCGAGCTCTGGACGCACAAGGACTTCTACGAGAAGGGCAAGGTCTACGTGCTGCCCAAGCATCTGGACGAAAAGGTGGCGCGGCTGCAGTTGCGCAAGCTGAATGCGACGCTCACCGAGCTCAGCAGCGAGCAGGCGGCCTACATCGGCGTGCCGGCCGAAGGCCCGTACAAGCCCGACACCTATCGCTACTGATTTGCGGGCCGACCAGGCGCTCGTGCAACGCGCGCTGGCGGTCTCGCGCAGCGCCGCGCAGCGGCTGATCGCCGCCGGTGCGGTGCGGGTGACCGACGGCCGCGGCGAGCGGGCGGTTCTGCGCGCGGCCGAAAGCATCGAGCCGCAGGCCGTGCTCAGCGTTGCGGTGTCCGACGAAACCCGGTTCGCCTCGCGGGCCGGCGCCAAGCTCGCGCATGTCCTGCGCGAGAGCGGCGCCGATCCGCAGGGCGCGCAGGCCCTGGACATCGGCCAGTCCAGCGGCGGATTCACCGACTGTCTGCTGGCCCACGGCGCAACCCGGGTCGTCGGCATCGACGTCGGGCGCGATCAGCTGGTGGCCCGGCTGCGTGACGACCCGCGGGTCGACTGCCACGAAGGCATCAATGCCCGGGAGCTCGATGCAAGCGTCCTCGCCGGCTCGATGCCGGCCCCCGGGTTCGACTGGCTGGTGATCGATGTCTCGTTCATCTCGCTGACACTGATCCTGGCGGCGGCAGCACGGGTCGCCGCGCCCGGAGCCACGCTGATGGCGCTGGTCAAACCGCAGTTCGAGGTCGGGCCCGCGGGCCTGGACTCGCGCGGCGTGGTTCGCGACCCGGCGCTTTACACGGAGGTGCGCAGCCGGATCGAGCGCGTCGCCGATGAATCGGGATGGCAGCGCCTGGGCTGGTACGACAGCGCGCTGCCAGGCACCGATGGCAATCGCGAATTTTTCATTCATGCACGCCGTGGGACGCCATCCGGCACCACGGCCCAGCCAAGGAATCCATCGTGACTGCTGAAGTCAGTTTCGAGTTCTTTCCGCCGAACACGCCCGAGGGCGCGGCGAAGCTCAAGACGACCCGTGCCCTGCTGGCACAGGCCAGGCCCGAGTTCTTTTCGGTCACCTACGGCGCGGGTGGCGCCACCCGGGAAAAAACCCTGGCCACGGTGCTCGACATCGCCGCCGAGGGCCACCCGGTTGCACCGCATCTGTCGTGCATCGGGGCGACCCGCGAGTCGATCACCGAACTGCTGCAGCTGTATCGCTCGCACGGCATCCGTCGCGTCGTGGCGCTGCGCGGCGACCTGCCCTCGGGGATGGTCGATCACGGCGACTTCCGCTATGCCGCCGATCTGGTCGCCTTCATCCGCGAGAGCACCGGCGACTGGTTCCGCATCGAGGTCGCTGCCTATCCCGAAAGCCATCCGCAGGCGCGCTCTCCGCAGGACGACCTGCAGGCGCTCATCGCCAAGCTGCGGGCCGGCGCCGATTGCGCGATCACCCAGTACTTCTACAACGCCGATGCCTACTTCCGGTTGCGCGACGACCTGGTGGCCGCGGGCGTCGACGTGCCGCTGGTGCCGGGCGTGATGCCGATCACCAACTACACGCAGCTGGCCCGATTTTCGGATGCCTGCGGCGCCGAAATCCCGCGCTGGATCCGCACCCGGCTGGCGAGCTACGGCGACGACCGCGAATCGATCCGGGCATTCGGTCACGAGGTGGTCGCTGCGATGTGCCGACGCCTGCTGGAGGGCGGCGTGCCTGCGCTGCACTTCTACACGCTGAATCAGGCGGGGCATTCGCTGGACCTGTGGAACGCCTGCACCCGCTGAACGGTACTCTTGAGGGTGTCGAACCACGCCGACGCCCGTTTGAAGCGGGCCATCGTCCGTCCGTCGGCTCTTGTGGCAGGGCTCGAACCGCGTAACGCTTTTTCGTTGGTTGGGCCGGGACCGCGTCGATAACATCGTCGTGTGAATGCCCGCTCCCTACCACTTCCTCTCGCCGCACTCGGCGTGGAACCGGTCACCGGCCCGCGCCGGCACAAGGTTGCCGCCGACCAGCTGCTGCTCGGACTGTTCGTGGTCGATCTCGATCGTCCGTGGCTCGACACACCGTTCCTGATCCAGGGCTTCCTGATCGACAGCGACGTCGAGCTGACGACCCTGCAGAAGTACTGCAACCATGTGTTCGTCGATCTGGACATGTCGAACGGCGACGCGGTCGCGCAATTGCGGCGCCAGGGCGATGAACTTTCGGTGCCGACCCAGCCCGGCCCGCGTGAGGTGTATCCGCCTCATCAGCGGGGCTTTTCTCCGAACAAGGCGGCGGTCCAGCCTGCATCGAACGACCGGCTGCCCTTCGCCGAGCGACCGGCGCCCGAGCCGTCGCAGCAGGCCAATCAGGGCGATCCGGATCACGAGGACTACGGCCAGACGCCGGCCGATCTGGCAGCCTCGCTGAGCGATGCGGATCGCGCGCTGGACGACTTCGATCCGCTGCCGATGCCCTCGGCCGGCGAATCGGCGCCGCCCGACTTCCATGTCGATGCGCCGGTCGAACCTGCTCCCGGCGAGCGGGTCGAGGCGCCCGCGCGGCCCAAGGCCCAGCGGGCCTACCGTGTGCGCTCGGACGTGCAGATCTCCACCGACACCCGCGACCGGTTCCGCCGGTTCGTGCGTCAGACATCCGAGCAGGCCGGCCCGGCGGAGGGCAAGTCCTCACAGGCGCGCCGGCTTCTCGCCTCGCTGCGCGCCTTGCTGGTCCGCGGCCCGAAGCAGCCCGCCATCCGCAAGCGCG
>DAONCJ010000527.1:0-3291 GCA_035401985.1 Burkholderiaceae bacterium
TCGGCGCCGGGCACACCCGAACGTCAGGCCGCCGTGGCGGCCCGGCTGCGCGAGTTCCTGCCGGCGCCCTGCGTGCTGTTCCGCCCCGAGGATACCCGGCCCTACGAGTGCGACGCGCTGTCCGCGTATCGCCAGCTGCCGATGGTGGTGGCGCTGCCCGAGACCGAGGCGCAGGTGGCCCAGGTGCTGCGCGCCTGCTTCCTGCTGCAGGTCCCGGTGGTTGCGCGCGGCGCGGGCACCAGCCTGTCGGGTGGATCGATGCCGCATGCCGCCGGCGTCGTGCTGGGCCTGGCGAAGCTGAACCGCATCCTGGCGCTCGATCCGGTCGCGCGCATTGCCCGCGTCCAGCCCGGCGTGCGCAACCTCGCCATCTCCGAAGCCGCAGCGCCGCACGGCCTGTACTACGCGCCCGATCCGTCGTCGCAGATCGCCTGCACCATCGGCGGCAACGTGGCCGAGAACTCGGGTGGCGTGCATTGCCTGAAGTACGGCCTGACCGTGCACAACGTGCTGCGGGTGCGCGGCTTCACCATCGACGGCGAAGCGGTCGAGTTCGGCTCCGAAGCGCTGGACTGCGCCGGCCTGGACCTGATGGCGCTGATGATCGGCTCTGAAGGCATGCTGGCGGTTGCCACCGAAATCACCGTCAAGCTCGTGCCCCGGCCGCTGGTCGCGCGCGTGGTGATGGCCTCGTTCGACGACGTCGTGAAGGCCGGCAATGCGGTGGCCAGCATCATCGCCGCGGGGATCATTCCGGCGGGGCTCGAGATGATGGACCAGAAGATCACGCTGGCGGTCGAGCCCTTCGTGAAGGCCGGCTACGACCTGGACGCCAAGGCGATCCTGCTGGCCGAATCCGACGGCACGCCCGAGGAGGTCGAGGAAGAGATCGCGCGGATCGACGAGGTGCTGCGCGGATCCGGCGCCACCGCGATCCGGGTGTCGCAGTCCGAGGCCGAGCGTCTTCGCTTCTGGTCGGGGCGCAAGAACGCCTTTCCGGCGGCGGGGCGCATCTCTCCCGACTACTACTGCATGGACGGCACGATTCCGCGCAAGAACCTTGGCCGCATGCTCACCGCCATCGTCGAGATGGAGCGAAAGTACGACCTGGGGTGCATGAACGTCTTTCATGCCGGTGACGGCAATCTGCATCCTCTGATCCTCTTCGATGCGAACGACAAGGTGCAGTGGGAACGGGCCGAGCTGTTCGGCGCCGAAATTCTCGAGCTGTGCGTCGAGCTGGGTGGCACGGTGACCGGCGAGCACGGGGTGGGCATCGAAAAGATCAATTCGATGTGCGTGCAGTTCTCGCCCGAGGAGCGGGCGGCGTTCTTCGCCGTGAAGCGGGCGTTCGACGAGCCGGGGCTGCTCAATCCCGGCAAGGGCATCCCGACCACGTCGCGCTGCGCCGAATACGGCAAGATGCACATCCATGGCGGGCGGCTGCCGTTCGCCGACATCCCCCGCTTCTGATCGACGATTCTGATCTACGCTTCCTTTCCTTTCCGGTTCCGCTCGCGCCCGTGCGACGAAGGCACTGAACCGGACGACAGGTCCAGACCCCGATGAGCCATCCTCCGATTCCCGACGCGGCGCCACGTGTGCTGAGCGAGTGGCGAGACCGCATACTTGCTGCCAGTGAGGCCGGCCGCGCGCTCGAGCTGCGCGGCGGCGGCACCAAGGCGTTCTACGGCGAGGCGCCACGCGGCGAGCCCTTCGACACGCGGGAGTACCGCGGCATCGTCTCGTTCGAGCCGACCGAACTGGTCATCACCGCCCGCTGCGGCACGCCGCTGGCCGAGCTGGAAGCGGCGGTGGCGCAGGCCGGCCAGATGCTGCCCTTCGAGCCGCCGTCCTTTGGTGCGCAGGCGACGCTGGGCGGCGCGATGGCGACCGGGCTTTCAGGGCCACGCCGGGCGACGGCCGGGGCCATGCGAGATTTCGTGCTCGGCGCCTGCCTGCTCGATGCGAAGGGGCAGTGGCTTCGATTCGGTGGCCAGGTGATGAAGAACGTCGCGGGCTACGACGTGTCGCGCGTGCTTTGCGGCTCGATGGGCATGCTGGGGCTGATCACCGAGGTGTCGCTGAAGGTGCTGCCGGTGCCTGCGCTCGAAACAACGCTGATGATGGCCGCCGACCAGAAGCAGGCGCTGGGCTGGCTGAACCAGTGGGCCGGCAGGCCGCTGCCCATCTCAGCCAGCGCGTGGTCGGACGGCAAGCTGATCATCCGGCTGTCCGGCGCAGCGGCGGCCGTTCGTGCGGCCATCGAGGATTTTCGCCAGCGGCATGGCGCCCGGCCGCTGGAGCCGGGCGAGGCCACGGCTTTCTGGGCCGATGTCCGCGAGCATCGCGCGCCGGTGCTGGACACCGCGGGGCCGCTGTGGCGTCTGTCGGTCCCCTCGGTGGCGCCGGTGCTGGCCCTGGGTGGCGATCCGTTCATCGAGTGGGGTGGGGCGCTGCGCTGGTACGCCAGCCAGGCCCCCGCCGCCAGCGTGCGCGAGGCCGCAGCCGCCGTCGGTGGCACCGCCTGCCTGTTTCGCGGGGGGGACAAGTCGGTCGGTGTGTTCCATCCGCTCAGCGACGCGGTGGCACGACTGCACGCCCGCCTGAAACGCGAATTCGACCCCGGCCGGATCTTCAATCCCGGTCGTCTGTACGGAGAGCTCTGAGCCGATGGAAACCCACCTGGCCGACTGGCTCAAGGGCACGCCCGATGGCATCGAAGCCGAAGCCATTCTGCGCAGCTGCGTGCACTGCGGCTTCTGCACCGCGACCTGCCCGACCTACCAGCTGCTCGGCGACGAGCTCGACGGACCACGGGGCCGCATCTACCTGATCAAGCAGGTCGTCGAGGGTCAGCCGGCCACTGCCGCCACGCAGACGCACCTGGACCGCTGCCTGACCTGCCGCAATTGCGAAAGCACCTGTCCGTCCGGGGTGCGCTATGGCCATCTCGTGGACATCGGCCGCAAGCTCGTCGACGCCCAGACTCCGCGGCCGCTGTCCGAACGCCTGCTGCGCGGCGCCTTGCGCGAAGGCATGACGCGACGCTGGCTGTTCGAGCCGGCGATGCGCGCCGGTCAGGCGCTGCGCCTGATGCTGCCTTCGAGCCTGCGCGACAAGGTGCCCGAGCGTCGCGAGCCGGGGCCGCTGCCGAGCCGGCAGCATGCCCGCAAGGTGCTGCTGCTCGCGGGCTGCGTGCAGCCCGCGATGATGCCGCGGATCGACGCCGCGACGATCCGGGTGCTCGATGCGATCGGCGTGCAGTCGGTGTTCGCGCCCGGCACGGGT
>DAONCJ010000528.1:0-3287 GCA_035401985.1 Burkholderiaceae bacterium
CCAGCACGTTGCCCGATGTCAGGTCGCGACGCTCATAGCGGCTGCGCACGAAGTTTCTCGCGTCCGGCGAATACCAGACCGTCCGCGTACCCGACTCGCGGCCGCCTTTCGTCGGTTCGATCTCCTGGGTGTGCTGCACGACCAGCGTATCGAACTCTCCGGCGGGCACCGTCGTGGTTTCGCGGCGGAGCACGCGCGCCCTGGCCTTGATGCGCGAGACGATGCGCGGCTCGCCAGGGGTCACGACAGATTCATATGCGTCAGTCCACGCCTTGCCTTCGGCCAGCGGGAACTGCATCGACAGGCCATGCGGACGCAGCAGGCGGGTCTGCCGGTTGTTCTGCGTCTGGTTCAACGCCGCCAGGAAGGGCGTCATGCGGTAGCCGGAGGCGGTGGCCAGTTCGCGCTCATCGACCGATGCCAGGGTGGTTCGGAACTCGGTGACTTTCCGATCGGCGCCGGCGGTTGGAGTGCGGATGTACTGCCAGGTATCGCCGACGACGAACCGGGGCATCTGCGCGACTAGGCTCGCCGGCTTCGGGACCGGCCTTGGCGAAGATTTCGGGTCCGGCTGGGCCACGGGCTTGTGCTCGGGTTTGACCGGGGCAGCGACGGCCGGCGGTCTGACGATTGCTGGCTTCGGGACGGATGGTCTGCCGGCGGACTCGGGGACGGGCACGGGAGCGGGCGCGACGGTCGCAGGCGCCGCGGCAGCGGGGGCGGCGGGAGCCGGCGCAACAGGAGCAGCCTTCGCGGCTGGCGCAGCAGGCGTGGCTGGCGGGACAACCGGCTCGCGCACGATATCGATCGCGCCTGCCGAGCCGAACGCTCCGAGGACCGTCATGAAGGCAAGCGAGGGCAGCAGGCCCATCGATCGAGCCAGCCGCGGCAGCCGGCAAACCGAGGCCCTGCTCACAGGATCAGGAGTGCTCATCGCACGCTGCCCCGGAATTTCAGTTCGAAGGTCCACACCAGCGTCCCGAATGACCCGGCCGGCACAACGGTCGTCTCGCGGCGCAGCACCCGGCCTCGCGCCTTCACGCGAATGGGCAGAGCGACGCTGCATCGCGCAGACGCGGCCCGCCCGTGGGCGTGCCACCTCGCACCCAGTTTCGGCCCTTCGTTGCCGAGCATCGCCATGCCGCCGCCAAAACTGCCAGCTTAGCGCAGGGTCGGCGATCGCGATCACATCGTGAAGCACCGTGACACCGGATTGCCACGGGCCAGCGCTTCCCCTAAGCTCGCCCTCCCCCGAACCGCAACACAGGATGCGCAATGCACTACGTCTGGATGGTCATCGTAGGCTTCATCGTCGGACTGTTGGCGCGCGCCGTTCTGCCCGGCACCCAGAGCATCGGCATCATTCTGACCGCGGTGCTCGGCATCGCCGGCTCGTTCGTGGCCGGCTTCGCCGGGCAGGCGCTCGGCTGGTACCACGCCGGCGCCGGCGCCGGATTCATCGCCTCGGTGGTGGGCGCGGTGGTGCTGCTGTTCGCCTACGGCAAGCTCAAGGGATCGTCGACGACGTCCTGAGCACCCGGCCCTCCGCCATCCGGGCGGACCATCGCTGTTGCGCCAGTCAGGTCTTGCGGCGCTGGCGCGCCGACTTGTTGCGCGGCTGCGGTCCCTGCGGCCCGCCGACCTCGCCAGCGGCGATCGCGTCTTCGAGCCACTTGCGGATGGTATCCATGCCGGGCACCTCCTTGACCAACGGATCACGCAGCGCGCGCACCGCCACCCGGACCTCGTTGGCCGTCTCGAGCATGCCCAGGCTGGGCTGCTCAGCCCATATCTTGGCAGCAGCCTGCAGGCAGGCCTTGCGGGCCGGATTCATTCGCGCACTCCAGGTCGGGGTCCAAATCGGAGAACAGGGCGGACATCCACATCCGCCATCGGGATCCCATTCTAGCCGGGGCCTGCGCCTGCGCCGCACGCGCCCGCGGCCGCATCGACGAAGCGCATGAATTCGGCGTCCCGGTCATGGTCGATGGCGCTGGCGTGCGGCGGCTGCGGAAAAGCGGCCAGGCAGACGACCACCAGACGGCGCTGTCGATGAATGTACAGAAACTGCCCGGCGAATCCGCGCGCGATCATGGCCCCGTCGGTGCTCAACCACCAGCTGTACCCGTAACTGCCCAGGCGCAGGGCCTGCACCGCCGGCATCGCCAGCGTTTCGGACGGCAACGGGAACGCCGGCCGGGACACTTCGTCGACCCAGCCGGCCGGCAGCAGCCGCTGTCCCGCGACCCGGCCATCGTCGGCAACCATCTGGGCAAAGCGCCCGAAGTCGCGCAAGGCCATGCCGGCCCGGCTGCCCCCGATCTCCTGCCCGTCGGGCGACTCGACGGTGTAGAAGGCGTCGAATTCCATGCCTGCCGGCTGCCAGACGCGTTCGGCCATGTAATCGGCCAGTCGCCGGCCGGTGGCCGCACTGAGCACGGCGCCCAGCAGGTAGGTGTCGCCGCTGTTGTAGCACCACACGGCGCCGGGTTCGCGAGCCGCCGGCAGCCGGCGCATGATGTCGAACACACCGCCAGGCACCTGATTGGCCAGCGAGCGGCTGTACCGGTTGACGTCGGAATCACGATCCGGATACGACTCGTTCCACAGCACTCCGGATGACATCGTCAGCAGATGGCGCACGGTCACACGTTCGTAGGCTGAGCCCGCCAGCGCGGGCAGATAGCGCACCACGGGCACGTCAAGGCCGGGCAGCGCCCCGTCGGCAAGCGCGACGCCGACCAGCATCGCGGTCATCGACTTGATGGTCGACATCGTGCTCCAGCGGTCGCTCTCGCGCAGGCCCAGCCCATAGCGTTCGAGCACGACACGGCCGTCATGCATCACCAGCAGTCCGGCAACGGTGTTGCGGTCCATGAATTCGGCCACTCCCGCGGCCGCGCCGCCGGCGTCGTAGACGGGGCGGATCTCGATGCCGCGCGGCAGTTCGCGCGGCACTGCACCACGCGGCACGACGCGGCTGGCAAACAATCTGTCGACGATGCGATAGCCGTAGGCCTGCAGGCCCGGAGGCCAGCGCAGGAACTCCTCGGCGGGCGGCAGGTGCTCGCGTGCCAGCGCGGGCTCCGGTTCAGGAAAACGCTCGATCGTCATGGGGAGGCTCCGTGCCAGGGCAGTGCAAGTCGGGTGGGCGGGCTGTCTTCGTCGGGGCGGCCGTTCGGCCGGCCGGGTCAGGCTGTGCGGGTCGCCGGCAGCCTCGACTGCAGTGCCCCGTCGAGCTCGGTCAGCCGCGCGCGCATCTCGGCCAGGCCGTCAGCGAACCAGTC
>DAONCJ010000529.1:0-3276 GCA_035401985.1 Burkholderiaceae bacterium
TTCGATTACGCAAGCGAGCTGGAAGCGCTGGAGCAGATCCACCGCGAACTGCAAGGGCTCGCGCCATGAAGGAGACAGTGCGCGGCACGCCGGCTGTCGCTCCCTCGGAAGCCGCGTCCATGCTCTCTGTCGCTTAGGATCCTTGTCACGAGCAACCACCGAGGCCGGCGACGGTTGAACAGGCCTGCATCCGATGATCTACCTCCTGTGGGCTCTGCCCACCCTCGTCCTTGCCCTGGCTGTCCTCAGCGGCCGCTGCTCGGCGTCCATCGCCGCGTTCCTCGCGCTGATGACCGCCGTGCCGGTCGCGCTGACCACGGCCCCCGGAGACTTCGCGGCGAACGAGCTGTCGGTCGCGCTGCTGCGCGGCGCCTGGATAGGCCTGACGATCGCGCCGTACATCCTCGGCGGTCTGCTGTTCTGGCAACTGGCCGCCCAGCCGACTCGCCTGCCTTCCGAAACTGCGAGCCCTCTCCGCGACGACCTCCGCACGCGGCGCCGGATGCTCTTCTTCGCCTGCTTCCTCGTCGGTCCGTTCGCCGAGGCCGCGACCGGCTTCGGGGTGGGCATGCTGGGGACGGTCGCTCTGCTGCGACACATGAACCTTCCGCCGGCCCGGCTGATGGTCTTCGCTCTTCTCAGCCAGACCTACATCCCCTGGGGTGCGATGGGCAGCGGAACGATGCTGGCCGCGGCCTACGCCAAGATGCCGGCAACCGCGCTCGCATCCGCTTCGCTGGTCCCCGTCGCCCTACTGATGATCGTCTGGCTGCCACTGTTCTGGCGAACCGCTGCCGGCGCGGGTCTGTCCGCGCCGGCGTCCGAACATCTCGGCGAAATCGGCTGGGTCGCGCTTTGTCTGGGCACGCTAGCCCTTGTCAATGCGCAACTCGGACCAGAGATCGCCTTGATCGCCGCCTTCGGCCCGCTCATTGTCATTCGCCATCTGCTTGACAGCCGGCCGAGCGCGGCACAGATACGGCAGGCGCTTGCCCGGACATGGCCCTACGCCGCACTGGTCGGCGTGCTGGTGCTCACCCGCGTCTTCGCGCCGCTACGACATGCACTCGCCGCGCTGGCCACGATCGCGCCCTACCCCGACCTTCCAGCCTGGACTCCCCTGCTGCATGCAGGTTCATGGCTGATCGCGGGCGCAGTCGCGGTGGCGTTCGCCCGCGGTGAGCGCGGGCGGCTGCGCCAGGAACTCCCGCATACATTGAAGACGGCGAAGACGCCCGTGGTGACGGTCTTCCTGTTTGCGATGCTGGCCGAAGTGATGTCGGCCGCGGGCATCTCGAAGGCCGTCGCGGCCGGCCTCTTCTCGAGCATGGGCACTTTGAGCTTGCTGGCCGCCCCGCTGATTTCGGTCGGCCTCGGCGTGCTCACCAACAGCGGAAGCGCGGCCAACAGCCTGTTCATGTCCTCGCAGGTTGCGATGGCCACCCAGGCCCATCTGGCGGTTTCGGTCAGCGCAGCGCTGCAGCATGTCGCCGGTACCAGCATGTCCCTGTACTCACCGGTTCGCATGGCCATCGCGGCCAATCTGACGCAAGGCCTGGGACGCGAACGCGAGGTCTATGTCGGGCTCCTTCCGTATGCCGTCGCCAGCATGGTCGTCTTGAGCTGTGTGGCGGCGTGGGTGTTCTTCTAGCCTGTGAACCGACCGGGTGCATTCGCGGCTATGGCATCCTGCCGCCTTCACTTCGATCGGGATGGGACAAGCATGGAGACTCGCAGACGCGCCCTCAGACATCTGGCCGCTGGCGGCCTGGCCGCGACACAGGCCGCCTGGCCATTGCTGGCGCAGGCGCAAAGCTACCCGGACCGGCCGGTGTCGCTGGTCGTGCCCTTCACGCCGGGCGGCACCACCGACGTGCTCGCGCGGGTGGTCGGCGAGCAGCTCGCCAAGCGCCTGGGCGTGCCCTTTCCGATCGACAACAAGCCGGGCGCGAACACCATCATCGGTGCGCAACTGGTGGCCAAGGCTAAGCCTGACGGCCACACGCTGCTGATCGCGGCCGGCTCGACCATGGTCCTGAACCCGCTGCTGCGCAAGCAGCTGTCGTACAGCCCCGAACGCGAGCTGGACATCATTTCGCTCGCAGGCGACATTCCGCTGATCGGCGTGGTGCCGGCCGCCTCGCCGATCCGCAGCCTGGACGACCTGATCGCACGGGTCAGGCAAAAGGGCTCGCCCGTGACCTACGCATCGGTCGGTGTCGGCAGCACCTTGCATCTGGCCGGCGAACTGTTCGAGGACCACGCCGGTTCTCCGATGACACATGTGGCCTACAAGGGCAGCGTGCCGGCGATCACCGACGTGGCCGGCGGTCGCGTCGATCTGATGTTCGACAGTCCCACGACGGCGCTGCCGCATGTGCAGTCGGGCCGCCTGCGGGCAATCGCCGTCACGTCGGCCGGCCGGCAGCCCTACCTGCCCGACGTGCCGGCCGTGGCCGAGCGGTTTCCGAATTTCCTGGCGATCGTCTGGTACGGGCTGGTCGCGCCCAAAGGCCTCGCCCCGGCCGTGCGCGAAAGACTCAGATCGGCAATCGACGCGACCCTGGTATCACCCGAGTATCAGCAGGCTGTCACCAAGGCATGGATCAGTCCGGCGACACCGATGACGGCGGAGAAGATTGGCGAGTTCGTCGCGGCCGAACGCAAGCGATGGGGCGATCTGATCGGGAAGCTGAACATCCAGATGGAGGGGTGAACGCGTAGGGAGGGGCGGATGCTCCCTTCTGACAGTCGCCGCCGTTGTCGGGTTTCTTTACACATACAAAACTACGCCATCTCACACCGCGGAAAATCGTTCGTAAGCTGTTGATCTTTATAGAGGTGAATGCAGTAGGCACAGTACTTGCTATGTTGTTGAGGCGGCGTGCTTCACGCCTTGGTCCACAACGGAGATCTCCATGTTCCTTTCTAAAAAGATTGCTCTCGCCGCCGGCACGATTGCAGCCGCCTGCGCCTTCGCGCTGCCTGCTCAGGCCGCAACGATCAGCTACACCGGTGGCCAGTTCACCACGTTCAACGGCTTCGATTGGGCCTCCGACGGGACGGCGTTCACCAGCGGTTTCGTGCCCACTGCGGGTGACAATTTCACCCTCACGTACTTCGCCACTGCCGTTGCCCTGCGGTCGCCGAACACTGTTCCGGCAGGCATGGACATCATTGCCGACGGCATCTCGACCGGCTTCGGCTATACGATCGTGGCCAATCTGAACGAGCATGTTTCGTCGTGCAACTTGTCAGGCACCATCTGCGCGTTCC
>DAONCJ010000530.1:0-3270 GCA_035401985.1 Burkholderiaceae bacterium
GGCGCTGCTGTATCGGCATCCGGCGGTGGCCCAGGCGGCGATCGTCGCCTTCCCCGACGCGCGGCTCGGCGAACGCGGCTGCGCGGTGATCGTTGCAAAGCAGGGCCAGACGCTGGACTTTGCCGGCATGGTCGAGTTCCTCAAGTCGAACAAGGTCGCACTGCAGTACATCCCCGAGCGACTGCTGTTGCTCGACGCGATGCCGGCCACGCCGTCGGGCAAGATCCAGAAGTTCAAGCTGCGCGACATGCTGCGCGAGTCCGCAGCGTAATCATCCGTGGGGCGCGCGGCTCGTCAGGCCGGGCGTTCGCCTTGCGCGTCTTCGTGGCGCGCCTGGGCGCCGCGATGGGCAGGCCAGATGGCGGTGCCCACCATCAGTCCGCCGGCCATCAGCAGTGCCGAGATGCCCAGGCCGCCCACAGCGGCCCCGAACGCCAGCGGCACCGCCACCGAGCAGCCGTTGCTCAACACCGAGCGCAGACCGACCGCCTCGCCGCCCCGGCCTGGCGGAGCGGCGGTGTGCAGCAGCGAAAGCATGTTCGGCTGACTCATGCCGACCGCGCAGCCGAAGACCAGACCCAGCGCCATCAGCATCAGCGCGACGACCGCCCATGGCAGCGCGAAGAACACGAGGACCATCACGACCAGCGACACCCGCAGGATCTGCCATTCGCTGGCGCGCTGCGACAGCCAGGGCATCATGGCGCGCGCCACGAAGGTGCCCACAGCAAACAGCGAAAACACCGTGCCGATGACCGAGGCTGAATAGCCCAGACGGTGGCCGATCACCGGCAGCGTCACGATGAAAAGATCCCAGCCCGAGGCGGTCATCATGTTGACCCAGTAGATCCGGCGCATCTCCCGGCTGCTCAGCAGGTCGAGCGCGCGCGGCCGACGAGGGGCTGTGAGGACCGGAGCGGGCGTGGCCCGGTGCTCAAGGGTTGGGGCCGCAGTGGCCGGGTTTGCAGAGGCTGGGTCGGCAGTGGCCGGGACGGCGGGTGTGCCGGGGAATGTCTGTGGCCGCGGCAGACCGCCGGTGCGCGTGGCGACCACCACGGCGGCAACGCTGGACGCCAGTGCCATCGCGGCGAAGGCGGCGCGAAACCCGAGGTGATCGATCATCAGTCCGGCGATGAAGGGACCGAGCGCGCTCGACGCCGAATGCCCCAGCGCGAACCAGCCGAAGTTCGCCAGACGCCTTGACGGTGTCGCCGCCGGATCGAGGTGGCCCACGCTGTGCTGCGCGGCCACCGACAGGATGTTGAAGCCCAGGCCCAGCGTCATGGCCAGCACCAGCATGGTCGGCAAGGCCAGCCAGATCACCGGCAGCCATGCGCCGGCCAGGATCAGCGCCACGCCCGCGCGCATCACCCGGGCCGAGCCGGCGCGATCCACCCAGCGTCCGATGGCCAGCGCGGTCATCATCGGAATCACCGAGAACATCGCCATGAACAGACCCACCATCGCCTCCGGCTGGCCGTTGGCCAGCACGAACAGCGAGCCCGTGAGCCGCCCGCCCGACAGGGCCATGTGGCCGGTCAGGTTGATCAGAATCAGGGCGGGAAGAAACGGCGGCAGCGAACCGAACACAGGCGCTATCCGGTTCGTCGGACGGGACGGGCAATGACAAGACCGGCGGGCGGGCGCCCGCCGGATGCATCGTGCGGGATCAGACCCGTTCGATGATGATGGCCGGGGCCATGCCGCCAGCAGCGCACATCGTGACGAGGCCGCGCTTGAGGTCGCGACGCTCGAGCTCGTCGAGCAGCGTGCCGATCAGGATCGAGCCGGTGGCTCCGATCGGGTGGCCGAGCGCCATCGCACCGCCGTTGACGTTGACCTTGTCGCGGTCCAGGCGCAGATCGCGGATGAACTTTTCGGCCACGACCGCGAAGGCCTCGTTGATCTCCCAGAGGTCGATGTCCTCGACCTTCAGGCCTGCCTTGGCGAGCACCTTGCGCGCCGCCGGCACCGGGGCGTTGAGCATCAGTGTCGGCGAATCGCCCATGTTGGCCATGGCCACGATACGGCCGCGCGGCTTGAGCCCCTTGGCCTTGGCATAGCGCGGCGACGCGAGCAGCAGGGCCGCCGAGCCGTCGACCACACCCGACGAATTGCCGGCATGGTGGACGAACTTGATGTCCAGGCCAGGATATTCCTGCAGGATCAGGCTGCGGAAAGTGGTGCCCTTGTCGTCGAGCGGCACGTCGGCCAGCGCCGGGAATGCCGGCTTGAGCGCGGCCAGCCCTTCGGCGGTGGTCTGGGGACGCGGGAACTCCTCATGGTCCAGGGCCAGCGTGCCGTCGGCCTTGAACACCTTGATCAGGCTGCGGTCGAAGTGGCCATTGGCGATCGCGTGCGCGGCGCGCTTCTGGCTTTCGAGGGCCAGCGCGTCGAGGTCGGAGCGCGAAATGCCTTCCAGCGTGGCGATGGCATCGGCGCACACGCCCTGATGCGACTGCGGATGCGAGGCGCGCAGGCGCAGATTGCCGGCGTCCATCATCATCGGACCGTCTTCGGCACTGCGGCGGCCGGACATCGACATCATTTCGGTGCCGCCTGCGATGACCAGGTCCTCCATGCCCGACATGATCGTCGCCGCGCCGAAGTTCACCGTGGTGATGCCCGAACCGCAGAAGCGGTCCAGCGTGACGCCGCTGGAGCGGACGTCGTAGCCCGCGTCCAGAGCCGACATGCGGCCCAGGTCGCCACCCTGCGGGCCGCGCTGGGCGCTGGTGCCCCAGATGATGTCATCGACCTCGGCGGTGTCGATTCCGGTGCGCTCGGCGAGCGCCTTGAGAACGGCCGCACCCAGGTGCTGCGGGTGCATGTCGGCGAGCGCGCCTTTGCCGAGTTTGCCGATGCCGCGCGGGGTGCGGCAGGCGTCGATGATGAGGGCTTCAGACATGAAAGTTCCTATCGGGGATTGAAGTATCGGGCTGGAGATCCGCGGCACAAGGTTCAGCCGGGAAACTCGCTGCCCGCTCATACTAGCAGCGCGACCGCCTGCGGGGCTTGTCCTGGCGGCAGTTTCGGGACGGCGCAGCATCCGGCGCCAGAACCGCCGATTGTGCATAGTTCAGCCTGTGAACCAGCCCGGGAACCATGGCCATGTCCGGCAGGAACGTCCTCCTCATCGTGCTCGACCAGTGGCGCGCCGATGCGCTCGCCTGCGCCGGCAATCCGCTGATCCGCACACCGAACCTGGACCGGATCGCCGCCGACGGAGTGCTGTTTTCACGGCACTACGCGCAGTGCGCTCCCTGCGGC
>DAONCJ010000531.1:0-3269 GCA_035401985.1 Burkholderiaceae bacterium
GCCTGGTGCTCGATCCGGCGCGCACCGAGATCCGCTACAACTCCGAATGGAGCGATCCGCTGGGCGCGCGGGGCATGATCCAGCTGGCGGCGCGCTATACGCTGGCCCGCATGCTCGAGCGCGACGACTTCACCAAGCGCTATAAGGGCGGAGTGCCCATCTCGGTGCACGAACTGCTGTATCCGCTGATGCAGGGCTACGACTCGGTTGCCCTGAAGAGCGACATCGAACTGGGCGGGACCGACCAGAAGTTCAACCTGCTGGTCGGCCGGGAACTGCAGCGCGAGTACGGTCAGGAACCGCAGTGCATCCTGACGATGCCCCTGCTGGAAGGGCTGGACGGCGTCGAAAAGATGTCCAAGTCGAAGGCCAACTATGTCGGCATCACCGACGCGCCCGGTGAGATGTTCGGCAAGATCATGTCGATCTCGGACGTGCTGATGTGGAAGTACTTTACGCTGCTGTCCTTCCGGCCGATGGCGGAGATCGACGCGCTGCACAAGGCATGCGACGAGGGCCGCAATCCGCGCGACGCCAAGGTGATGCTCGCGCAGGAGATCGTGACCCGCTTTCACTCGGCCGCCATGGCCGATCAGGCGCTGGCCGACTTCGATGCCCGTTTCCGCGAGGGCGCGGTTCCCGAGAACATGCCCGAAGTGCGCATCCAGGGCGCGCCGGTCGGCATTGCGCAGCTGCTCAAGCAGGCGCAACTGGTGCCGTCGACCTCCGAGGCGATGCGCAACGTCGAGCAGGGAGGCGTTCGGCTCGATGGTGAGCGCGTGTCCGACAAGGCGCTCAAGCTGGCCGAAGGCACCTACGTCGTGCAGGTCGGCAAGCGCAAGTTCGCCCGGGTGATCGTCGGCGCGTGAGTTTCCGGTGATCGGTCTGCTGCAACGGGTTTCGCAGGCCCGGGTGATGGTCGAGGGCAACTGCACCGGCGAGATCGGCACCGGCCTGCTGCTGCTTGTCTGCGCCGAACGTGGCGATTCCGAGCGCGAGGCCGCCGGGCTTCTGGCCAAGCTGCTGTCGTTCCGGGTGTTCCCGGACGACTCGGGCCGGATGAATCGCAGCCTGCTCGACCTGGCGCCGACCGCCGGCCTGCTGATCGTTCCACAGTTCACGCTGGCCGCTGACACCCGCAGCGGCACCCGGCCGAGCTTCACGCCAGCCGCCGCGCCGGCGGATGCGCTGCGGCTCTTCGAGCACTTCGTCAAGCTGGCGCGCGTCGGGTACCCTATTGTTGAAACCGGCGTGTTCGGCGCCGACATGAAGGTTCATCTCGTCAATGATGGGCCGGTCACCTTCTGGCTGAAGGTGCCGCCGGCCCCGGGGAAGGAGACTGCATGAAGGTCTGGAGCGATTCGTTCACCGACGGGGCATCGATTCCCGCGGAGTTCGCGTTCGGGCGCATCGATGCCGATGCGCACATGGCGCTGTCCGCCAACCGCAATCCCCACCTGACCTGGAGCGGCCTGCCCGTGGGCACGCGGTCGCTGGCTGTCGTCTGCCACGACCCCGATGTGCCCGGCAGCGGTGAGGACGTCAATCAGGAGGGCCGGGAAGTGCCGGCCAGCCTGCCGCGGGTTTCGTTTCACCATTGGATCCTGGTCGACCTGCCCGCCAGCCGGACGTCCATCGCGGCCGGGGAGTTCTCGTCCGCCGTCACGCCGCGCGGCAAGCCTGGACCGTCGGCCGGGCGCGGCGCCCGCCAGGGCATCAACGACTACACCGGATGGTTCGCCGGCGATCCCGACATGGCCGGGGACTATTTCGGCTATGACGGCCCATGCCCACCGTGGAACGATGCGCTGATGCATCGGTACGTCTTCACGGTGTACGCGCTCGACGTGGACATGCTGCCTCTGATGGGTCGGTTCAACGGCAGCGACGCGTTGAAGGTGATCGAGCGGCACACCCTGGGCAAGGCGTCGCTGACCGGCACCTACACGCTCAATCCCCGGCTTGCGGGCGCCTGAGCGGATGACAGAGGTCATCCTGATCCGGCACGGGCTCTCCGCCTGGAACCGCGAGCGCCGCTTCCAGGGCAGCATCGACATTCCGCTCGAGCCGGAAGGGCATGCGGAGGCGCAACAGGCCGCCGTGCGTGTCGGTGAGCTGGCCGCCTCGCGTCCGGTGGACGCCATTTATTGCAGCGCGCTCACCCGCGCGCGCCAGACCGCCGAGCCGATTGCGCGCGCCCTGGGGCTGCCGCTGACCGTCGAACCCGGCCTGGGCGAGCGCCACTATGGCGCCTTCGAAGGGCTGACGCCGGTCGAACTCGAGCGCGACTGGGCCGACGAATACCGGCGCTGGCGTGAACGCGAGCCCGACTTCGGGCTGCCGGGCGGCGGTGAAAGCCTGCGGTCCTTCTATGACCGGGTCAATCGGGCGCTCGAATCGCTGGCTGCTCGACATCCCGGCCAGCGCGTGGTGGCGGTGACGCATGGCGGCGTGCTGGATTGCGCGTATCGGCTGGCGTCGCAGATCGACCTGGCCGCGGTCAGACGCCATGACCTGCTCAATGCCAGCCTGAACACCATCCTGCGCGAGCCCGCCGGGTGGAGGGTCCACCACTGGGGCGATGTCAGCCACCTGCAGCCGGCCGGCGGCACCGACAAGCGCTGGTCCTGAGGCTGGTCGCGACGATCGCCCGGGGGGCGTCCCCACGGATTGTTCCCGGGGTGGTCCCCGCAGTGTTCCCCGCAGTGTTCCCCGCAGTGGTCCCCGGGGTGGTCCCGATTGTCCGGAAGTTCGCTACACTTCGGGGGTCTGCGCAACTGGCGATCGGGTAGAGCACTACCGGGGAGCGTGGGCCTTTGCACGAAGACGCGCTCGTGTCTTCGATCTCTTCGTGTCTGCCGCGCGCCTGGGCAGCCGATCGTCTGAACCCATCGGCTGTCAGGAGTGAACCGTCATGTTTGATCGCAGCAAGACCATCGAAACCGTTGATCCCGAAATCTGGAGTGCCATCCAGAAGGAAAACCGGCGCCAGGAAGAGCACATCGAGCTCATCGCGTCCGAGAACTACGCCAGCCCGGCCGTGATGGCCGCGCAGGGCGGTCAGATGACCAACAAGTACGCCGAGGGCTATCCCGGCAAGCGCTACTACGGCGGCTGCGAATTCGTCGACATCGCCGAGCAGCTGGCGCTGGACCGGGTGCGTCGGCTGTTCGGCGCCGAGGCCGCCAATGTCCAGCCGCATTCGGGTGCGCAGGCCAATGAAGCCGTCTTTCTGGCGTTTCTGAACCCTGGCGACACCATCATGGGCA
>DAONCJ010000532.1:0-3264 GCA_035401985.1 Burkholderiaceae bacterium
GAACGGAAAGCGGCGCAGATAGGCCAGCGACGAATAGCCGGTGCCGAAGTCGTCCAGTGCGATTTTCATGCCGAGGTTGCGCAGCGCGTGCAGCTGCTCCAGTGCGCCGTCGGCGTCGTCGATGAACACCGATTCGGTGATCTCGAGTTCGAGCCTCGTGGCGTCGAGCTGGAACTCTCGCGCCGCTTCCCTGACGATCCGCACCAGGTTGCGATCGCGCAATTGCAGCGGCGACACATTGACCGATGCGGTCAGCCCGGCCAGCGGTCCGGCGGCGGCGCGGCAGGCCTCGCGCAAGGCCCAGCGTCCCAGATCGCCGATCAGCCCGCACTGTTCGGCAATCGCGATGAACTCGACAGGGTCGACCCGACCGAGCTGCGGATGCTCCCAGCGCATCAGCGCCTCCACGCCGGCCAGCCGACCGGTGCCGATCTCCACCTTCGGCTGCCAGTGCAGCGCCAGTTCGCCGCGCTCGATCGCATGGCGCAGCCCTTCCTCGATCGCCAGCCGTCGGCGGCTGCGCTCGCCCAGGACCGGCGCATAGAATTCATGCCGTCCGCGGCCTGACTCCTTGGCTGAATACAGAGCGGTGTCCGACTGCACCAGCAGTTCGTCGACCCCGGCGCGCGTGTCGACCCACACGGTGATCCCGACACTGGCGCCGACGCGGACATGGCGTCCCTGCACCTCGAACGGCTGTCCGAGCGATTCGACCAGTCGGCGGGCCAGCGCGCCTGCCTCTTCGTGCTGATGCGAGCGCGTGATCAGCACCGCGAATTCGTCGCCGCCCAGCCGGGCGACAAGGTCGTCCTGGCGGACGCAGTCGCGCAGCCGCTGCGTCACGGCCTTGAGCAGTTCGTCGCCCGCGCTGTGGCCCTGGCTGTCATTGACCGCCTTGAAGTGATCGAGGTCGACCATCAGCAGCGCTCCGGTGCGGCCCTGGGCCAGAGCGTCGGCCAGCGAATCGCGCAGGGTGACCCGGTTGGCCAGTCCGGTCAGCGAGTCGGTGTGCGCGAGCTCGCGCAGGCGGTGCTCGCCCTGGATCTTGTCGGTGATGTCGGCCACGACACCGCGCCAGCCGAGCATGCGCGCCGTGTCGTCCATCAGCGGCTTGCCGTTGATCGCGAGGTGACGGACCTGCGAGCCGGTGTTCAGCATCAGATGGACATCGCGGAACGGGCGACCCGCATTCATCGCACGCTGCAGCGCCGACGCGCGGTCGGGACTGCGGCGCTCCAGCAAGGTCAGCAGCGGGCGTTCGGCGATCTCCGCGGAGCCGACGTCCAGCAGCTCGGCAAGGCGCGGCGACAGGTGATTAAGGTGCCCGTCGACACCGGTCTCCCACAGCGCCTCGCCGGCATGCTGCTCGAAGTCCTGCAGCAGCACAGCCAGCATCTGTTCGTGACGCACCGCCTGAGTCTGCGAGCGAAGCAGCGTGGTCGCCTTGCGCCAGTTGAACAGCGACCCGATCATCGCCATCGGCGCATAGAACGAGAGCAGCGCGGCCACGCCGATGAACAGCGGGTCGCCGGCCGACCACAGCGCACCGAACATGCCGCCAGCAAAGACCGTGGTGTAGAGCAGGCTGGCGATCGGCAGCGGGCTCAACGCAAAGGAGCCGGCGCCGACCATGCCGGTCACCAGCGCCGTGATCAGCAGCTGCTGGGCCGGGGTGGCCCCGGGGAACCAGGCAAGCGTCATCGCGGACCAGGTGCCGGCCAGCACGACGGCATGAAGGCTGGCCCGGTGCATCGCGCGGCGCGACGCCGTCGCCACGGGGCGGTGGCGCCGCTTGTACCAGTTGGCGACGGCCAGGCCCGACACGATCATCAGGCACGCCCACCACCACCACAGTCCGGCAGGCATCCCGTGACGGAACGCCCACAGCACCAGGGCGCTGCTGCCCACGTTGGCCGCCATCGCGTACGGCGTGAGGCGGTTGACCGAATTCAGATGGGCGCCGCGGATCTGGGCCGACTCAGGGTCGTCCGCACGGTACTGCGCTGCGATCCCGGCGCGCAGGCTGAGCAGGTCCAGCGGACCGAATGCGGACATGAATGAGCTGTCTCGCATCAGACGAGGAAGGGACGGGCGGGGCGGTCGGCGCGCATGGACAGGGAGCAGGGCTCGCCCGGGCGTGAGGGCCTCGGACGCATCGCGCATCTGACCTCGACCGGCCGCGTGGCGCCATCGCGGACCGTCGCCGCGGCAGCCCTCGGCCGCTGACCGGCGGCTCGGGCGTTCTGCCTGGTGCTGGTGCCACGAGCCGGGTGCCGCCATCCCGTACCCCGGGTCTTTGACGCGCGCCAGGCACCGGCCGGCCGACAATGCCGGCTCTGCCCGCCGCCTTGCCAACCTGAATCCATGCCCCATGCCGCCAGCCTGATCACGACCCTTGCTGCCGCGTTCGGTCTCGCGCTGGTCTGTGGGTTCCTGTCCGCGCGCGCCGGTATGCCTGCCCTGGTGGGCTATCTGGTGGCGGGCATCGCCATCGGACCGGCGACTCCGGGCTTCGTGGCGGATGCCGCGATCGCGGCCGAACTGGCGGAGATCGGCGTGATGCTGCTGATGTTCGGCGTCGGCCTGCATTTCTCGACTGACGACCTGATGTCGGTGCGGGGGATCGCGCTGCCCGGCGCACTGGTGCAGATGCTCGTCGCCACCGCAATGGGTTACGCGATCGCCAGCCTATGGGGCTGGTCGCCGGGCGGCGCGCTGGTCTTCGGTCTGTCCCTGTCGGTGGCCAGCACCGTGGTGCTGCTCAAGGCGCTCGAGAGCCGCGGCATCATCGCCAGTTCCGACGGTCGCATCGCGATCGGCTGGCTGGTGGTTGAAGACCTGGCCATGGTGCTGGTGCTGGTCCTGCTGCCCGCGTTCGCCCCGATGCTGGGCGGCAGTGCGCCAGCCGGCACCGGGCGCGCGGTCTGGCTGACCATGCTGATCACGCTGGCCCAGGTCGGCGGCTTCGTCGCATTCATGCTCGTGGTCGGGCGGCGTCTTTTCCCCTGGCTGTTTTGGCATGTGGCCAGGACCGGGTCGCGGGAGCTGTTCACGCTTTGCGTGGTCGCGGCCGCCGTCGGCATTGCCTTCGGGTCTTCGAAGCTGTTCGGCGTGTCCTTTGCGCTCGGGGCGTTCTTCGCCGGCATGGTGCTGCGCGAGTCCGAATTCAGCCACCGGGCTGCCGAGCAGACGCTGCCGCTGCAGGATGCCTTCGCGGTGCTGTTTTTCGTGTCGGTGGGCATGCTGTTTAATCCCAGCATTTTG
>DAONCJ010000533.1:0-3263 GCA_035401985.1 Burkholderiaceae bacterium
CAGATCGGCGCGCACGGTGACCGAAGGCGCGGCATCGGGCGGCTGGGCGAACTCGACACTCGCCTTGCCGGCCAGCATGGCGCCCACGACCTTGACCGGCAGAGGGCCCGGAATGTACGCAACATAGGACGTCAGATCGACCGGTGCGATCGACAGATCCAGACTCGACTCGCGGCTGACGCTGAACGGCCGGGTGCGTCCCTTGAGGTCGATCGGCGAGCCGTTGACCGACATGGCGAGCCGCGGCTGCACGGTGATGCTCTGATGAACGGGCAGGCTGGACACGAACGGCACCCGCACCTCGATGCCCGCAATCCGGTGCGCACGGGGCAGCGGCAGATCGTCGAAATCCACGCGCCCGCCGTGCAGCTCGATGTTGGCCACTGAGAAGCGGGCCTTCGGTTCGTCGGGATCGCTGGGCCGGGTCCAGCGGGCAATGAGATCGTCGACGCTGTAGCGCCCGTCCTTCGTGCGGACCAGGCGCAGATGAGGCTCGTGCAGCCGAACGCCCGAAACAACCGGCGCCAGTTCGGTCAGCGACTGCCACGAACCGTCGACTTCCAGACGCGAGAACGTGAACACAGGCGGCGCGCTGCCGTCGCCCCGCTCGCCGACCCGCAGACCACTCACGACGGCGCGCAGTGTGAACGGATTGAACTCGATGTCGCCGATCGAGACCGGCCGCCCGAGCGCCTCGGACAACACCCCGGGCAGCTGGCTGCGCCCCAGCGCAGGCAGACCGGCAAAGCCAGCCGCGGCAAAGAGCATCAGGGCGCCGGCAATCCACGCCAGGACGATGACGATGCGCCGCCGCACGGCCGGCAGCAGACGGCTCACGCTGCGGGACCGCTGGTGCTGCAACACCAGCGCCCGGCGCGGCCCGATGTCCGCCTGCGAATCGGCACCCTGGTCAATCCGGCTTGATGTTCGCCGCCTTGATCACCCTGGCCCACTTGTCCTTCTCGGCGCGCACAAATGCCCCGAACTCGGCCGCCGTTCCGGGCGCCGGTTCCGCGCCCTGTCCGAGCAGACGGTCCTTGGTGGCGGGATCGGAAAACGCCCGGTTCATGTCAGCGTTCAACTTCGCTACCACGGACCCCGGCGTGCCGGCGGGCACCCACAAGCCGGTCCACGAATACGCCTCATACCCCTTGACGCCCGCTTCGGTCATGGTCGGCACCTGCGGCACCAGGGCCGAGCGCTGCGGCGAGCCGACCGCGAGTGCCTTGACCCGCCCGCCCCGCATCGCCGCCAGCGCGGTGGGACCGTCGGCAAACATCATCTGCGTCTGGCCGCCGATGACATCGGCCATCGCCGGCGAACTCCCCCGGTACGGGATGTGGAGGATGAAGACCCCGGCCAGATTCTTGAACAGCTCGCCCGCCAGATGGGTGCCCCCGCCGTTGCCCGCCGAACTGTAGGTCAGCTTGGCCGGATTGGCCTTTGCATAGGCAATCAGGTCCTTGACGCTGCTGGCAGGCAGGGCCGGATTGGCCACCAGGATGATCGGGAACCGCGCGCCGAAGATGACGGGCGTGAAATCGCGTTCGATGTCATAGCTCAGCTTCATGCCAAGACCCGGCAGCACCGAATGATGGATCGATCCCACGAACACCGTGTAACCGTCCGGCGTGGCGCGCGAGGCCGCCTCGGCTCCGACGATGCCGCCTGCGCCGGCCCGGTTTTCGACCAGCACAGGCTGGCCCCAGTACTCGGACACTTTCTGAGCGAGGGCACGCGCCACCGTATCGACCGGTCCGCCCGGCGGGAATGGCACGATGAATCGCACCGGGCGGCTCGGAAAGTCCTGCGCCAGGGTGCTCAGAGGAACGGCGGCCAGCAGGGCCATCAGCAGCGCGGCGCCCCGCAAGCCGGCCCGGCGCATCAACGGGTTCATTGGAGGTCTTCCTTGGTGAGCGCCTGACGCGCACGCCGCCGTTCGGCGCGCCGATCAGGCGAGTGGCTGCCCGCCCGGCGCGCATGCGCCAGGGCGACCAGCGGATTGCGCGGCTTGAATGTCGCGGCGATGAGGTCGCGCTTGCGCTGCTTGGGCGAACTCATGCGCGGCTCGCGCCGATGACGACGCGCCAGCGGGACCGCTCAGAGCACATAGCGGGCAAGGTCTTCGCGCTGCGCGACGTCGGCCAGCCGTCCCTCGACATAGGCGGCGTCGATGGTCACCGTCTGCCCCGCCAGACGGGTTGCGTTGAACGAGACGTCCTCGAGCAGTTTTTCCATGACCGTGTGAAGGCGGCGCGCACCGATGTTCTCGGTGGTCTCGTTGACCTGTGCCGCAATCTCGGCAAGCCGGCGCACACCGGGCCCGGTGAACACGAGCGTCACGCCCTCGGTGGCCAGCAGCGCCTGGTATTGCCGGGTCAGGCAGTTGTCCGTGCCGGTCAGGATCCGTTCGAAGTCGTCGACGGACAGCGAGTCGAGCTCGACCCGGATCGGCAGGCGGCCCTGCAATTCGGGGATGAGGTCCGAGGGCTTGGCCAGGTGGAATGCGCCCGACGCGATGAACAGGATGTGATCGGTGCGTACGCTGCCGAACTTGGTGTTCACCGTCGTGCCTTCGACCAGGGGCAGCAGATCGCGCTGCACGCCCTGGCGGGAGACGTCAGCACCCTGCATCTCGGAGCGTGAGGCGATCTTGTCGATCTCATCGAGGAACACGATGCCGTTGCCCTCGACGGCCTCAAGGGCCTGAGCGCGGATCTCGTCCTCATTGACCATGCGGCCGGCCTCTTCGTCGGTCAGCTGCTTCAGCGCGTCGGCGATCCGCATCCGGCGCGACTTCTTCTTGCCGGCGCCGACCGCCGCGAACATGCCCTGCAGCTGCTGGGCGAAATCTTCCATGCCCGGAGGTGTCATCACATCGAGCTGCGGCGATCCCGCCGCCACGTCGATGTCGATCTCCTTGTCGTCCAGCTCGCCCTCGCGCAGGCGCTTGCGAAACTTCTGGCGGGTGGCCGACTCGGCGCTGTCGCGCGGCGCTACAGGGGTGTCTTCGGCCTGAAAGCCGAAGCCGCTGGCTTCGCGGGGTTTCGCGCCCGGCAGCAGCGCATCGAGGATGCGGTCTTCGGCGGCGTCGAGCGCACGCTGTTCCATGCGCCGCTTGGCCTGCTCGCGCACCAGCTTGACAGCCGCATCCATCAGGTCGCGGATGATGGTGTCGACATCACGCCCGACATAACCGACCTCGGTGAACTTTGTCGCCTCGACCTTGATGAAGGGCGCGTTGGCGAGCCTGGCCAGACGAC
>DAONCJ010000534.1:0-3260 GCA_035401985.1 Burkholderiaceae bacterium
GGCTGTTGCGGCATGGCGGGTGCCTTCGGCTATGAGGCGGAGCACTTCGATGTCTCGATGCGCATGGCCGAGGCCGCCCTGTTGCCGGCGGTGCGCAGCGCCCCGGAAGGCGCGCTGATCGTGGCCGACGGCACCAGCTGCCGGCATCAGATCCTGGATGGCGCCGGACGCGAGGCGCTGCATGTCGCCCGCATACTCGAGCGCGCACTGCCGCCGGGCTGACCCCTCCGTGGTCACGCGGTGGCAGTGCGGTTCGATCGCGACTACGATGGTCGCAGCCCCGCGGCACTGCCGCCCGATCCAGAAGGAGTCGACTCATGACCTCTGCTGACCAAGCCCGGCCGTCCGGGCCTGCGCCAGACGCCCCGCGGGCGCGCAATCTGCTGTTCGTGATGTGCGATCAGCTGCGCGCCGATCATCTGTCCTGCTATGGTCACCCGAGTCTGAAGACGCCGGCGATCGATGCGCTCGCCGCCCGCGGCACGCTGTTCGAGAATGCGTTCGTTCAATCCGGAGTCTGCGGTCCGTCGCGGATGAGCTTCTACACCGGGCGTTATGTGTCCAGCCACGGCGCCACCTGGAACCGCGTGCCGCTGTCCGTGGCCGAATGGACGCTGGGCGACCATCTGCGTGCAGCCGATCGTCGCCTGACCCTGATCGGCAAGACGCACGTGATGGCCGACCGGGAAGGGCTGGCGCGGCTGCAGATCGACGGCGATGCCGAACTCGGCCAGCTGCTGGCCCGGGGCAGCTTCAGCGAGGCGATGCGCCACGACGGCCACCATGCCGAACCTCGGGCCCGCTATGCGCAGTGGCTGCGCGAGCGCGGCTATGCCGGCGACGATCCCTGGACCGACTGGGTGATCGCGGTCGACACGCCCGACGGCGGCACCGCGTCGGGCTGGCACATGCGCAACGTGCACCTGCCGGCGCGGGTCAAGGAAGCGCACTCCGAAACCGCCTACACGGTGGGCGAGGCGATCGATTTCATCGAACGCGAAGGCGACGCGCCATGGGCCCTGCACCTGTCTCTGGTGAAGCCGCACTGGCCCTATGTGGCACCCGCGCCGTACCACGCGATGTTCGAGGCGGGCGATGCCCTGCAGGTGCACCGCGACGCACGCGAACGCGTCGATCCGCATCCGGTCTACGGCGCTTACATGAAGCAGGAGGAGTGCGCCAACTTTGCCCGGGATGAAGTCGTCGCGAAGGTGCGCCCGGCCTACATGGGGCTGGTGCGCCAGGTCGATGACCATCTCGCGCGGCTTTGGGCGGTGCTCGAACGGCTGGGCCGCTGGCAGGACACGCTGGTGGTGTTCACCGCAGATCATGGCGACTACCTGGGCGATCACTGGCTCGGCGAAAAAGAGCTCTTTCACGACGCGGTGCAGCGGGTTCCGATGATCGTGGCAGTGCCGGGCCAGCGTGCGCCCGGTCGCCGGGACAAGCGTCTGGTGGAGGCGGTCGACGTCGTGCCGACCGCGCTGCAGGCGCTCGGGCTTCCTCCGGCCCGTCACCGGGTCGAGGGGGCGTCGCTGCTGCCGCTGCTCGATGGCGAGGCGCCCGCGCAGTGGCGGGGCGCCGCGTTTTCCGAGCTCGACTATGCCTACCGGCGGGCCCGCCTGCTGCTGGGCCGCGGTCCCGACGAGTGCCGGGCCTGGATGGTGCGCACCGAGCGCTACAAGTACGTGCACTGGCAGGGCTATCCGCCGCAGCTCTTCGACCTCGCCAATGATCCGCACGAGATCGACGATCGCGGCCGTGATCCGGGGCTCGAGGGCGTGCGCGACGAAATGCGCGACCGTCTGCGCGAATGGTCGCTGGGACTGAAACGGCGCACCACGGTGGGGCTGGACGAAGTCGCCCAGAAGACCGACGCTTACAAGCAGGCGGGCGTCTTCTACGGACAATGGTGATCCGTGGGGCTGCGCGATCCGCACGAGGAGAGAACTTGAATCGAGTCGATGGCAGGGTAGCAATCGTCACCGGGGCCGCCGGTGGCATCGGATCAGCCACCGCGCGGCTGCTCGCGCAGGCGGGCGCCACGGTCGTTGCGACCGATCTGCGCGAGGATGACGGCCAGGCGCTGGCGGCTGACATCGATGCCGGAGGCGGCACGGCAATCTACCGACAGCACGACGTCACGCTCGAGGCCGACTGGCAGTCGGTCGTCGCCGAGACATTGAGCCGGTACGGCCGCCTCGATATCCTGGTGAACAACGCAGGGCTGTATCGCCACGGGCGCATCGAGGACACCACGATCGATCAGATCGACACGCTTTTCGATGTCAATCTGAAGGGCGTGGTGCTGGGCACCAAGCATGCGTTCCTTGCCATGAAGCAGCGTCCGCGCAGCGCCGCAAGCGCCTCGATCATCAACCTGTCGTCGATTGCCGGTCTGATCGGCTCGGCCAACAGCGCGCTGTACGGCATGAGCAAGGGCGGGGTGCGCCTGTACACCAAGGCCAGTGCCATCGAGGCGGCGCAGCTGGGCTACAACATCCGCTGCAACTCGGTCCATCCGGGCATCGTGGACACCGACATGGCGCGCGGCGTCGCCAGCTCGATGCTGGCCCGCGGCGTTCCGCAGGCCGATGTCGACAAGGTCATGGCCGGCATGCATCCGCTGGGCCGGATGGCGCAGGCGATCGACATCGCCCGCGGCATCGTGTACCTGGCCTCCGACGATTCGTCGTTCATGACCGGCAGCGAGCTGGTCATCGACGGCGGCTGGACCGCCCGCTAGGCAGGGCCGTCGAGGTAGTCGGCGACATCGACCCGCGATCCGCCGGCCACCCGCGCATCGTCCGCAATGCGGGCAACCGCCGCGGCGACGCGCGCCGGCGAGCGCAGCTCGCCATCGGCCTTGCGCTGGATGAATCGGCCGACCGCCGGGAAATCGTCAGCGCTGGCTGCCCGGATCGCCGCCTGCATCTCGGTGTCGATCACGCCCGGGCTGATATTCACCGCGCGCAGCGGCCACGCCTGGACAGACTGCTCGGCCGCCACGGCTCGGATGAAGTTTTCGAGCCCTGCCTTGGCTGCGCAGTACAGCGACCAGCCGGCGGTTCCATTGAGGGCTGCGCCCGACGAGATGTTCAGCAGCGCCTTGGGGCAGGTCGCATCCTGGAATGCGGCAATCGCCTGCGTCATCAGCATCACCGGCGAGACGAAGTTGACGTGCATGTTGGCCAGCACGTCGGCCGGGTCCTTGCGCGAGGTCGGACCGATCGGCGCCAGCACACCGGCATTGGCGATGA
>DAONCJ010000535.1:0-3257 GCA_035401985.1 Burkholderiaceae bacterium
CCACGGTTTCTCCTCGTCCACGCAGCGATGCAATCGCTGCGCGCAAGGTGGCATCCTCGCCCCAGGGCGCGCGGATTGCCGCCTTCAGGGGGCGAGGTGCGGCCGCACCGACCACATTCTTGAGGTCAAGGCTGAAACCGACAGCCGGACGCGCCCGGTCGTGGTTGTGTCCGAAGACTGCGCCCACGCCGTCATAGCGGCCCCCGCGCACCAACGCGTCGCCCGCGCCGCTAGCGTAGACCGAGAAACGGGGACCGCTGTAATAGGCATAGCCCCGCAGGTCGGCAAGATCGAAGGTCACCCGGGCGTCGCCGAGCTGGCTGGCCAACCATTTCAGGTTCGACAGCGCCCTGTCGATTCCCGGCGTGGACTTCAAGGCCACGCGGGCCTCATCAAGGACCTTCTCGTCGCCGTAAAGTTGTGCCAAGGCCAGCAGGCCCTCCCGGGTCGTGGCCGGCAGACCACGGCTCATCGAGGCCAGTTCGGTCGAGTCCTTGGTGGCCAGCGCCGCATGCAGTTCGGCCAGAACCGGCGCACTGACTGATACGCCGGCCAGCAAGGCATCAACGACGCTGGCATCGGCCAGATCGACGCTGAGCCCGGAGACCTGTGCAGCCTTGAGGCAATCCAATGCCAGCAGGAGGATCTCCAGATCGGCCTCGCGGCCGCTGTGCCCGTAGATCTCCGCCCCCAGTTGCAGCGGCTCGCGGGTGGCATGGGGACGGTCCGGCCGCGTGTGCAGCACCGGGCCGCAATAGCACAATCGCGCCACGCCGGCGCGGTTCAGCAGATGGGCGTCGATCCGTGCGACTTGCGGCGTGGTGTCCGCACGCACGCCCAACATCCGGCCGGACAACTGGTCGACGAGCTTGAACGTCTGAAGATCGAGCGCCTCGCCCGTACCTGTCAGCAGCGACTCCAGATGCTCCAGCAGCGGCGGGATGACCAGTTCATACCCATAGCTGCTGGCTGTGTCCAGCAAGCTTCGGCGAAGCTCTTCGATGTGGCGCGCCTCGGATGGCAGGACATCGGCAATGTGATCCGGCAGGACCCAGGCGGACATGTGATGAGAGGGCTGTTAAAACGTTGATTTTACCGGCCCTGAAACGCCAACTAGGCCGCAAGCCACAACAAAACCAGTCCGGCAAGCACAGTACAGAGCCCGAAAAACCGGATCTGTCCGTCCTGCAGTTGCAGCAGCTGTGCAAACAGGCGCCGCCATCCGCCGGGCGACAGAAAGGGCAACAGGCCCTCGATCACAAGAACCAGGGCCAGCGCCGCCAGCAGATTGACGGAATCCAAGATTTACTTCTTGCCCGCAGGGGCAGCGGGCGCCGTCGCGCCGGATCCACGCATGACCTTGAAGAACTCGGAAGACGGATCCAGGACCATGACATCGCTCTTCTTCGCGAAAGTCGCCTTGTAGGCATCCAGGCTGCGATAGAACTGGGCAAACTGCGGGTCTCGGCCGAAGGCGTCACTGAACGTGCGCGCCGCCTCGGCGTCGCCATCGCCCTTGATCTTCTGGGCTTCGCGATAGGCGTTGGCGATCGTGACCTCGCGCTGGCGATCGGCGTCAGCCCGGATCTTCTCGCCTTCGGCGGCACCGGTCGACCGCAATTCATTGGCGACCCGCTTGCGCTCGGCCTCCATGCGGCGATAGACCGATTCGGTGATCGCGTCGACATAATCGGCGCGCGTGATCCGCACATCAACCACGTCAACGCCCCAAGGGTTGGAGCCCTTGACCACTTCGAGCACTTCTTTCTTGACCGCGGCCATCAAGGCCTCGCGTTTATGCGACAGGATGTCTTTGACCGACCGTTTGTTGATTTCTTCCTGAAATGCATTGCGGACCACCCGATTCAATTGGTTGGCGCCGGCGGCTTCGTCCAGACCCACGTTGCGAATGTAAGCCTGGGGATCGGTGATGCGCCAGCGCACGTACCAGTCGATCACCATACGTTGCTTCTCCAGCGTCAGCATCGGCTCCGCATCCGCACTGTCGAGCGTCAGCAGGCGCTTGTCGATGTAAGAAACGTTCTGGAAAGGCGGCGGCAGCTTGAAGTTCAGCCCGGGTTCGGTAATGACATGCTTGATCTGACCCAGCGCGTAAACCACGCCGTACTGGCGTTGATCGACAACAAACATCATTGAGCTCAGAAGAGCCAAGGCCACCAACAGCGACGATGCAATAAATCCAACTCGGTTCATTTCTTGATCTCCTCAACGGGCCTCGCGGTCACGGGTCCGAGCGGAATCCCGGGTTCGGGAATCCGCAGCCGGCGCGGGGGTTGGTGTGCCGGTTGTCGCAGGTGCCGCTGGCGCGGCCACAGAAGCGGCTGGCGCGTCGGCGGCTGCAGCCTGCTGGATGATCTTGTCCAGCGGGAGATACAGAAGATTGGAGCCCTGCCGGGAATCGACCAGGATCTTGGTCACGTTGCCATACATTTGCTGCATCGCATCCAGGTACATCCGGTCACGCGTGACCTGTGGCGCCTTCTGGTATTCGGCCAGAACCGATCGGAACCGCTGAGAATCACCCTGAGCCTGGGCCACGATCCGCGCCTTATAGGCCTCCGACTCTTCCTTGAGCCGGGAAGCGGCACCGACGGCGCGTGGCACCACGTCATTCGCGTAGGCCTGTGCCTCGTTCTTGGCACGTTCGCGCTCCTGGCCGGCCTTGATCACGTCGTCGAACGCGGCCTGGACCTGCTCGGGAGGTCGAACGCCCCCCTGCTGAAGGCTGACTCCCACGACTTCAATGCCCACTTTGTAGCGATCGAGAATGATCTGCATCAGGCTGCGGACGCGCCCTGATATCTGGTCCCGCTCATCCGCCAGGGCGGAATCCATGCGCATCTTCCCCACAACCTCGCGAACCGCCGTTTCGGCCGCCTGAACGACGGCCTCGGTCGGGTTTTTGCTCTCGAAAAGGAAGGCTCGCGCGTCGTTGAGGCGATACTGGACGGCGAACTTGATCTCGACGATGTTCTCGTCCTCCGTCAGCATCGCCGATTCACGCAAGCCGGTGGCCTTGATCACGTTGTCGCGGCCCACATCGACGGATCGGATCTGGGTGACGAAGACCAGTTCGTGACGCTGTATGGGATACGGGAGTCGCCAGTTGAAACCGGCCCCGACGGTACTTTTGTACTTGCCGAACTGGGTGATGACGGCCTGCTGGCCTTCCTGCACGATGAAGAAGCCTGTTCCGAGCCAGATCAGCAAGGCCACCCCGGCGATCAGGCCCACGC
>DAONCJ010000536.1:0-3255 GCA_035401985.1 Burkholderiaceae bacterium
CCGCCCGAGATCGTCGAGAAGCTGGGCACCGCCATCGACAAGGTCAGCGCCACGAGTGAATGGGCCGCCAAGCGCGACATGATCTGGTCGACCTGGCATCGCCTGTCGCCGCAGCAGCTCACCGAACGCATCCGCTCCGAAACCCAGGCCTGGGGCGAACTGGTCAAGCGGACCGGGTACTACGCCGACTGACGGCGACGCGCGGGGCGCGGCGAGCGGGGCGCGTCAACCGGCGGACCTCATCCGGCGGACATCGCCCTCCCCCGCAGCCGGTCAGATCCGGCTGCTGCCCAGCCCCTTGCCGCCGCGCATCTTCTCCAGGAACGCCCCCAGGATTCCCTTGGGCATGAAGATGATGAACAGGATCAGCAGCAGGCCGTAGATCGTGGTGTCGATGCCGAGAATGTCGTTGCCGATCAGCACGCGCAGGCCCTCCGACAGCACCAGCAGGAAGATCGCGCCGACGGTCGGCCCCAGCATCACGAACATGCCGCCGGCGATCACGCCGAACACCATCTGCAGCGAGATGCCGATTCCGGACACTGTTTCAGGATTCACATAAGACTGATACTGGGCATAAAGCACGCCGCCAATGCAGGTCATGGTGGCCGAGAGCAGGGTCACCGACAGCTTGGCCCGGGTCACGTTGATGCCGATCGAGGCGGCCGCGTCCTCCTCCTCGCTGATCGCTTCGAGCGCCAGCCGGTTCATGCCACGGTCGACCCGGTGCCACACATAGAGCGCCACGAGCCAGCACCCCAGCATCAGATAGAACCAGACGAATTTGCTGGAAAACTGCATCGCCGACAGCGACCAGGTGGCGCCATCGGAAAGCGCCGATTTCGGCGTGACGCCCAGCGAGCCGCCGGTGATATCGCGCATGCCGACGATGATCAGACGCGTGACCTCGGACAGCGCCAGCGTGACCAGCGCGAAGTAGTGGCCGACGATCTTGAACCGGAAGCACGGATAGCCGATCAGAAAGGCGACCACCAGCGTGATCGCGATCGCGACGATCGTGCCGATCCAGGGAGAAATGCCGAACAGGTTCCACAGCATCACCACCGTGTACGCGCCGATGCCCAGAAACGCGCCGTGGCCGAAGCTGACCAGCCCGAGGCGGCCCATGATCGACCAGCTGGTGTAGATGAACGACCAGAGCAGCGCCATCACCATCAGGTGCAGCGGGTAGTTGCCCACGCCGGTGAACGGAATGGCGAAGGCCAGCGCCAGCAGGACCAGAGCAAGGTTTCGCATGATCAGCGCCGCTTCGACAGAAGCCCTTCGGGCTTCCAGAACATGGTCATGATGAAGAACACGAACGCGATCACGTACCCCCACTCAAGCTGCAGGAAGAAACCGCCCACCGAGATGAACTGGGCGAACACGAACGCGGCGACGAATCCACCGACCAGGTTGCCCAGGCCGCCCAGCACACAGATCAGGAAGGTCAGCGGCCCGAAGGACAGACCGATCGCCGGGTGCACGTCGTACTGCAGCACCAGCAGGCAGGCTGCAAGTCCGGCCAGCCCGCCGCCCATCGCGGACGTCAGCAGATAGACCCGGCTCGGGTTCACGCCCATCAGCGGCATGATCGTGCGGTCCTGGCTGATCGCGCGGATCGCCGTGCCCATGTAGGTGCGGTTCAGGAACAGGTAGGTGACCGCGATGGCCACCGCTGCGACGCCGAAGGCGACCATCCGCGACAACGAGAAGCTCATCTCGCCGATGTTCACGCCCGGCAGCCGCACGCCGATGTTGCGGAACTCGACCCCGAAGGCCACGGTCGCCAGCGCCTGCAGCAGGAACAGCACGCCGCCGGTGACCAGCAGCTGATTGATCGGCTCGGCATTGAGCACAGGGCGCACGATGAAGTGGTGCATCGCCGCCCCGAGCGCCGCGACGAAGGCGATCGCCAGCACGAAGGCCAGCATCAGCGGCACCCCGTGGGCCGAGTGCAGCCACCAGATCGCGTACATGCCGACCATGATCAGTTCGGCATAGCAGATCCAGACCACGTCGATCACGCCGAAGATCAGATTCAGACCGAGCGACAGCAGGGCCAGCAGGCCTCCGAGGAGCAGCCCGTTGAGGACCGCCTCGAGGAGGAAAATATCGAATATCGAATCCACGTCGTGGTTCTCCGCCGGTGGCCTGTCAGACGCCCAGGTAGGCGCGTCGAATGTCGTCGCTGGCCAGCAGCTCCGCGGCCGGCCCGCTGGCGCGGATGCGCCCTATCTCGAGCAGGTAGGCCCGATCGACCACCTTGAGCACCTGCTGGATGTTCTGTTCGACGATCAGCACCGTGTAGCCCTCGGCGCTCATCTTGCGGATGACCTCGAAGATCGACTGCACGACCACGGGCGCCAGTCCGGCCGAAGGCTCGTCGAGCAGCAGCAGCTTCGGGCCGCTCATCAGCGCCCGGCCGATCGCGCACATCTGCTGCTCGCCGCCCGACATCGTGCCGGCCATCTGCAGCCGCCGCTCCTTCATCCGCGGGAACAGCGAGTACACCATCTGGAGCCGCTGGTCGTGCATCGCACGCGCCGCCGGCAGAAAGGCGCCCATCTTCAGGTTGTCCTCGACCGTGAGCCGAGGGAACAGCCGTCGTCCTTCGGGCACCTGCGCGATCCCCAGCGAGATCACCTCGTGCGCCGGACGCTCGTTGTAGCGCACGCCTTCCATGCTCAAACTGCCGGCGGTTGTGTCGATCAGCTTCGAAATCGCCCGCAGCAGCGTGGTCTTGCCCGCGCCATTGGGGCCGATCACAGCCACCGACTCGCCGGCCCGCACTTCGAGCGTGACATCGAACAGCGCCTGGAAGCCGCCATAGCCGGCCGACAGGTTCTCGATCTGCAGCATCGGTTTCATACGCCGCGCGCCTTCACCTGCTGTTGAACCGCATCGGCATCAGTGCCGAGATAGACCTCGATCACCTTCGGATCGTGGGCGATGTCGGTGGGCTTGCCCTGCGCGATCAGCTCGCCATGGTCCAGCACGATGCAGCGGTCGATCACCCGCATCAGCACGCCCATGATGTGCTCGACCCAGATGATCGTGATGCCGCGATCGTCGCGGATCCGGCGCAGCATGTCGGCCGCCTGGTTCATCTCGTTTTCGTCCAGGCCGCCCAGGCTTTCGTCGGCCAGAAGCACTTTGGGATGGGTCGCCAGGGCACGCGCCATCTCGAGCTTCTTGAGCCCTGCGGCGCCCAGTCCGTCGACCCGGGCCGAGGCCTCGGTGGGCCGGCCGATC
>DAONCJ010000537.1:0-3192 GCA_035401985.1 Burkholderiaceae bacterium
CTCAATCCGGTGCCCGATCCCCGACAACTGGAACGCAATGAAAGGGTCGATCGCATCCGCCGCATCCATCTGAACGACCTGGAGAACCTTCCGTTCTTTCTCGTCGCCGGGCTGCTGTATGTGCTGACGCGCCCTTCGCTGCTGATGGCGCAAGTGCTGCTTTACGGCTATGTGGCCTCGCGGCTGCTGCACTTCGCCGCCTACCTGAGCGCCCAGACCCACGATCTGCGTGCGACGCTGTGGACGGTCGGCTCGCTGATCCTGATTTTCATGACCGTGCGGACGCTGCTGGCTGCCTTGGGGATTTGAGCGCCCATACCGCTGTTTTCGGAATGCTCAGCGCGAACCGCACTCATATGAAGCGGCTTGCGCACGTGCCGACATCTGCATCGCCCGCCGGGCCCGGCGGCCGGTAAGCGGTATATTTGGTCGACACGGTCGATACGATCAACACCGCATTCCAAGGAGCAGCGCAATGACCTATGTGAACGGGCGACTGGTGCATGACGCCGACAGCCACCTGATGGAACTGAGCGACTGCCTCGATCCCTATTTCGAGCGCCGGCTGCTGTCGCGGTTTCATGCGATGCCCGCCTTTCATGCACGCAAGAACCGCGATGCACGCCCCGGCCAGTCGGCTGCAGCGCATGCCGCGCCCGAGTTCCGCGCCGGCGTCGAAGCCAACATCCTGCTGCGCAAGAACTACGAAGCGCACGGCGCGTTCCTGCCCGCCGACCGTATCCACGCGCTGAACCTGCTGGGCTTTGCCAGCCAGCTCGTCTTCACCACCTTCTGCCTGGGGAACTTCGGTCTCGATCAGGGCGAAGACATGGAGATGTGCTATGCCGCCGCCAGCGCGCACAACCGGATGATGACCGACTTCTGCAAGGTCGATCGCCGCCTGCTGGCCACCGCCTATGTGCCGCTCGAAGATTTCCCGCGCGCCATCGCCGTGGCGCGCGAAGCGATCAAACTGGGCGCCAAGGCGCTGATGATTCCGTCGTGGTGCCCGCAGCACCATGGACCCAGCCACATCGCGCTCGACCCGGTGTGGGCGATGGCCCAGGAGGCGGGCATTCCGATCCTGTTCCACGTCGGCGGTGAAGACAAGCTCAGCCCTGTCTACAAGATCAACGGCCTGCCGCCCGTGCCCGACTTCCATGGGGGAGACGACAACTTCACCTCGGTCAGCTACATGCCGATTCCCAATTCGATGATGCAGACCATCGCCACGCTGATCTTCGACGGCGTCTTCGACCGGTTTCCGCGATTGAAGTGGGGTGCCATCGAACTGGGCGCCTCATGGCTGCCCGGCTGGATGCGCGCGATGGACTCGGCCGCCCATGCCTTCGTCAAGAACGAGGAACGGCTGCGCAAGCTGTCCGCCAAGCCGTCGGAGATCGTGCGCCGGCAGTTGCGCGTCGCCCCCTACCCGCACGAGGACACTGGCTGGATCATCGCCAATGCAGGCGAGGAGATCTGCATGTTCTCGTCCGACTATCCGCACATCGAAGGCGGACGTGCGCCACTGAAGCGCTTCGACGAATCGCTGGCAGGCGCCAGCCGCACCGCGGTGCGACGCTTCTATGCCGACAACTTCATCGACATGATGGGCGAGGGACTCGCTGCAGACCTGCGCTATCCCGCGCACCTTGCAGCGGCCTGAGACCACCACGCCCTGCCCGGCCAACCCGAGAACTGTCCATGAGCTTCGATACCCCCCTGGTCCTCACCGGACCGCTGCGCCGCCCGCGTCAGATGCTGCACGACCAGGAATACGGCGGCCATGCATCGATCCACGATGACAGCATGGCCGAGAAGCTCGGCTTCAAGGCCGGCCCGATCGAAGGTCCGACGCATTTCAGCCAGTTCCCCCCGCTGCTGGCGCATCTTTGGGGCCAGGCCTGGTACGAGCGCGGCTGCCTCTCCGCGCACTACCTGAACATGTGCGTCGAGGGCGACGAGGTTCGCGCGTTTGCAGCGGTTCCCCGGGCGGGCGAAACGCACACCCGGGTCTGGGCCGAAAAAGCTGACGGCACGCCCGTGCTCGAGGCCAGTGCCAGCATCGGACCCGACCACGGCCAGACCCTGCTCGAGCAGCGCATGGCGCAACTGCGCCCTCCCGGCCCGCTGGTGATCCTGAAAGACCTCGCGGTCGGCATGAAGGGCGCGCAGGACGAGCGGGTGCGCATGGATCCCGACCAGCACATGGGCGCGCTTTATCCGTTCACGCTGAATCAGAAGCTCGCGGCGATCACCGAGAACTCGCCCTGGTACAGCGACGGCAAGTCGTCGCCCTGGGGCCGGGCGATCATTCCGCTGGAGATGATCAGCGTGCTGGCCGAGTACTCGAACCGGCTGGCAAAGTTTCCGGTCCGAGGTCCGGCGGTCGGGCTGTTCGCCGACCAGGAAATCCGCCTGATCGACGGGCCGCTGTTCGTCGGTGAGGAGTATGTGATCCGACGCGAAATCGCCGCGTTGTCCGAAAGCAAGCGCACCGAGTCTTACTGGGTTCGGACACGGATATTCGATTCCACTGGACAACGTCAGGTGGCCGAAATGCTGCTGAATCACGCGACGCTGAAGCACTCGTACGCCAACTACGAAGCAGAACGCAGCGCCTGAGCCCGTGGCCAGACCCCCGAACGCCCGGCCACCATAGGCTCCCATGACGCAATTCGGAATCGGCCAGTCGGTCTCCCGCTTCGAAGACCCCCGACTGCTGCGAGGCCGCGGCTGCTTCGTCGACGACATCAATCAATTGGGGCAGGCGCATGCCGTGCTGCTGCGCTCCCCGCATGCCAACGCGATCATCCGCTCGATTGACCTGACCGCCGCACGGCAGTCGCCCGGCGTGCTGGCCATCTACACCGGCGACGATGTGGCCGCCGACGGCCTGGGCACGATGAAGGTCAGCGTGCCGCGCAAGCGGCCCGACGGCTCGCCGATGTTCGCGCGAGCCCACACCGGTCTGACGCGCAGCCATGTCCGCTATGTCGGCGACCCGGTGGCCATGGTCGTCGCCGAATCGGTCTGGCAGGCCAAGGATGCCGCCGAGCTCATTGCAATCGATTATGAGCCGCTTGCCTCGGTGACGGACACGGTGCAGACCGTGGCGCCCGGTGCGCCCGCCGTCTGGGACGAATGTCCGGACAACATCTCGAACGTGTTCGAAGCGGGCAATGCGAAAGC
>DAONCJ010000538.1:0-3188 GCA_035401985.1 Burkholderiaceae bacterium
ACATGCAGATCACCGACCGCAGCAAGGACGTGATCAAGTCGGGCGGAGAGTGGATCAGCTCCATCGATCTCGAGAATCTCGCCATCTCGCATCCCGCGGTGGCCAATGCGGCGGTCATCGGCGTGGCCCATCCGAAGTGGGACGAGCGGCCGCTGCTGGTGGTCGCGCGCAAGCCCGGCGCCCAGGTCACCCGCGAAGAGCTGCTGGCCTACTACGACGGCAAGATCGCCAAGTGGTGGACCCCCGACGACGTGCAGTTCGTCGAGGCCATCCCGCTGGGCGCCACGGGCAAGATCCTGAAGACCAAGCTGCGCGAGCAGTTCAAGGACTACAAGCTGCCCACGGCCTGACGGGGGCTCCCCACAGGGTCTCCGACAGCCTCGCCGGGCAGGGCCGCCCGCCGGGTTCTGCCCGCCGGGTCGCCGCACCTGACGCCGCTACAGCGCGGCGCTACACTTCAGGGCTGCATGACAGCGGACACGGTCGTGTCCGCTTTTTCTTGTCCAAAAACGAACGAGCGTTCGATAACCATCACGGATGGAGCCAACGTGAGCCAAGCACCTTATTCCGTTCAGGGCGATGTCGCGGTCATCACCATGAACAATCCGCCGGTCAATGGCCTGGGCCTTGAACTGCGCCGAGGCATCGTCGAAGGCCTGAACCAGGCGCTGGCCGATCCCGCGATCAAGGCGATCGTGCTGACCGGGGGCGGCAAGGCCTTCTCGGGCGGCGCGGATATCCGCGAGTTCAACACTCCCCAGACGTTCGCCGAGCCGAACCTGATGACCGTGATCGACCTGATCGAGCGCTCGCCCAAACCGGTGATCGCCGCGGTGCATTCGGTCGCCATGGGCGGCGGGCTGGAACTGGCGCTGGGCTGCCACTTCCGGGTGGCTTCGCCGGGCGCGCAGATCGCGCTGCCCGAGGTCAAGCTGGGACTGCTGCCCGGCGCCGGCGGCACGCAGCGTCTGCCGCGCGTCATTCCTTTCGAGATGGCGCTGAACATGATCGTGTCGGGCCAGGCGGTGATGTCCGAGAAGTTCAAGGGCACGCGGCTGTTCCAGGAGATCGTCGAGGGCGACCTGCTGACGGGCGCCGTGGCGTTCGCGCGCCGCGTGGTGGCCGAGAGCCTGGGCCTGCCGCGGGTGCGCGACCTGCGGGTCGACTATCCCAACTGGCAGGCCTACCTGCAGTTCGCGCGCAACACCGTGGCTGCGGCATCGCGCAATTTCCCGGCCCCGTCCAAATGCGTCGAGGCGGTTGCCGCGGCGGTCAGCCTGCCTTTCGATGCGGGCCTGAAGGTCGAGCGCGAGTGCTTCGATGTGCTGATCAACACCCCCGAATCGAAGGCACTGCGTCACGCCTTCTTCGGCGAGCGTGCTGCCAGCAAGATTCCCGCTGTTCCGGCCGACACGCCCACGCGCCCGATCCGCAGCGCCGCGGTGATCGGAGCCGGCACGATGGGCGGGGGCATCGCGATGAACTTCGCCAACGCCGGCATTCCGGTGAAGATGCTCGAGGTCAAGCAGGAGGCGCTCGAGCGTGGCCTGGGGGTCATCCGCAAGAACTACGAGAACTCGGCCAAGCGGGGTCGCATCAAGCCCGAGGATGTCGAGAAGCGCATGGCGCTGATCACCCCGACGCTGTCGTACAACGACATCGGCGATGCCGACATCGTCGTCGAGGCGGTGTTCGAGGACATGCCGGTCAAGGAAGCCGTGTTCAAGCAGCTCGACGCGGTGATGAAGCCCGGCGCCATCCTGGCCACCAACACCTCGACGCTGGACGTGGACAAGATCGCGTCGTTCACGAAACGTCCGCAGGACGTCATCGGCACGCACTTCTTCAGCCCCGCCAACGTGATGCGCCTGCTCGAGATCGTCCGTGGCGCGAAAACCGGCAGGGACGTGCTGGCCACCACGCTTCAATTGTCGAAGAAGATCGGCAAGCTGGGCGTCGTGTCCGGCGTGTGCGACGGCTTCATCGGCAACCGGATGATCAACCAGTACAGCCGCCAGGCCGGCTTCATGCTGGAGGAGGGCGCCACGCCGCAGCAGGTCGACCGCGCGATCGAGAAGCTGGGCTTTGCGATGGGCCCGTTCCGGATGGCCGATCTCGCCGGCAATGACGTGGGCTGGTTCATCCGCAAGCGGCACTACATCGAACACCCGGACATGATCTCGCCCAAGTTCGGCGACAAGATCTGCGAACTCGGGCGATTCGGGCAGAAGACCGGCGCCGGCTACTACAAGTACGAAGCGGGCAAGCGTGACGCGATTTCCGACCCGATCGTCGAGGACATGCTGGTCAAGTACCGCGGCGAACTGGGCATCACGCCGCGCAAGATCAGCGACGACGAGATCGTCCATCGGCTGATGTTCGCGCTGGTCAACGAAGGCGCAAAGATCCTCGAGGAGGGCATCGCGCTGCGTGCCTCCGACATCGACATGATCTATCTCACCGGCTACGGCTTCCCGCTGCATGTCGGCGGACCGATGCTGTATGCCGATCTCTATGGCCTGTTCAATGTCGTCAACCGGATGAAGGGCTTCGCCCGGCTGGAGTACGGTGACAGCGCCTTCTGGACGCCGGCGCCGCTGCTCGCGAAGCTGGCGGCCGAGGGCAAGGGCTTCAACGACTGAGACGCGCCTCGGGGCGCCGACACCATCCACGGCCGGTCGCCGCTGCGCGGCCGGCCCTCAAATCAAAGGACTTCGAAATGCGTGAAGCAGTCATCGTCTCCACCGCCCGCACCGGTCTGGCCAAGTCCTGGCGCGGCGCACTCAACATGACCCACGGCGCCACGATGGGCGCGCACGCCGTGCGTGCCGCGATCGAGCGTGCCGGCATCGATCCCGGCGAAGTCGAGGACGTGCTGATGGGCTGCGCCACGCCCGAGGGCGCCACCGGCGGCAATGTGGCCCGTCAGATCGCGCTGCTGGCCGGCTGCCCGATCACCACCTCGGGTGTCACGATCAACCGGTTCTGTTCGTCCGGCCTGCAGACGATCGCGATGGCGGCCCAGCGCATCATCGCCGGCGAGGCCGACGTGTTCGTGGCGGGCGGCGTGGAGTCGATCTCCTGCGTGCAGAACGAGGCCAACCGGCACATGGGCGAAGACCCGAACCTCGTGGCGAAAAAACCCGAGATCTACTGGCCGATGCTGCAGACCGCCGAGATGGTCGCCA
>DAONCJ010000539.1:0-3186 GCA_035401985.1 Burkholderiaceae bacterium
TCGGCTGGTAGTACAGCTCGAACTGGCCGTCGTCGAGCGCCTTGCGCATCTCCCCCAGCATCGACAGGTAACTGCGCTGCGCGCCCGGTTCGCTGCCGTCATAGACCTCGAAGCCGGTCTGGCGGCGTTTGGCGCGATACATCGCGGCGTCGGCATGGCGCAGCAGCGTTTCTTCCTTTTCGCCGTGCGCGGGGTACACCGCGATGCCCATGCTGCCGCCGATGTCGATCAGCTGATCGCCCTTGCGCAGCGGCTCGCGCATGGCCTGCAGAATGCGGCCCGCCACTTCTTCGGCCATGGCCTGCGAGCCGGGCAGCAGCAGCACGAACTCGTCGCCGCCCAGACGGGCCACCGTGTCGGAGTCGCGCGCGGTGTTGCGCAGGCGGCGTGACACTTCGCGCAGGATCAGGTCGCCGGCGGCGTGGCCCAGCGTGTCGTTGATGAACTTGAACCGATCGAGGTCCAGCAGCATCACGCAGAACGGCTCGCGCGCACGTTCGCTGGAGCGGATCGCATGGCGGATGCGGTCGGTGAGCAGGGTCCGGTTGGGCAGTCCGGTCAGCGGGTCCATCAGGGCGTTTTCGCCGATCCGCCGCTCGCGCAACGACACCTCGGCTGACAGACTGTTGATTCGCCGCGCGAGCCCGCCGATTTCGTCGCCCGCCCGATCCGGCAGATGCCCGTCGTATTGACCGTCCTGCAATTCCTGCAGACGGGCGTCGATCGTTGCGATCCGCCGGGAAATCCGGCGCGACCACAGCCACGACAACAGTCCGGCGGATGCGCAGACGAAGGCGGTCTGAATGGCGAGCAGAATGGTGAGGATCGTCCCGTGCGTCTGGCCGCGGGTCAGTGCCCACAGGCCGAGCACACCGATCGCGGCGGCCGGCAAGCCGACCAGCAGCAACGCCTGCCAGGCGATGGGCAGCCGCATGCGCCCGGCTTGCGGCTCGTCGGTCGGCGACGGGCCGGGGGCGTCGGAATTTCCACCGTCCGGACGGGCTGATGCCAGCGGCACGGTCGACGCTTCCCAGTTCGCCGAGGCGACCGGTTTCCTGCCCTTTCTGGAAGCGGCTCCGATTAACATAATTTCATCGTGCCTCAGCGGGCGGACCGCCACTGCGTGACGCGGACCGGTGGGCACCCGCGGCCGACGGGCGAATGGGCTAGCCCGCCCTGGCCGGTCTGCCTTTCATCCGGACGGGCGGCGCGCTGCGCTCCGGGTGGCCAGGAACACACCGGGCAGGATCATCAGCGCTCCGACCAGATGGAAGGTCTGCGGCTGCTCGCCCAGCAGAGCCCAGGCCACCAGCGCCGCCCAGATCGGACCCAGATACAACGTGATGCCGGTCCGTGCGGCACCCAGTTCCTGCTGCATGAACGAGTACGCCTGGTAGGCGCCGAAGCCGGGCAGAACGGCGACCACGGCAGCGAGCAGCCAGGTGCGGCCATCGAAGGCCGGCCAGCCGTGCGTCAGGCCTTCGGCGAGTGTGAACGGAATCAGCACCACGATGCCGCCGGCCACGATGGCGGTCAGGCGCGAGAATGCGTCAAGCGGGCTTTGCCAGTGGCGCAGCAGCAGCGAATACACGGTCCAGGCGATCACCGCCGCCAGCACCCATGCATCTCCGGCGGTGAAGCGGACCGCCAGCAGGTTGGCCAGCGAGCCTTTGGCCAAAACAAACACGGTGCCCGACAGCGCGAGCGCGGCTCCCGCCGCCTGCTGGCGCGACAGCGGCTCGGCGAAGCACAGCGCCGATGCGAGGGCGATCATGACCGGCGCACTCGCATAGAGCAGCCCGATGTTGGTGGCCACCGTCGTGTGCGCGCCGATGTACACGAAGGCGCCGCAGATCCACATTCCCAGGGCGCCCAGCACCAGCAGATGGGGCCACTGATGCGCCCATTGCGGCCAGCCGCGGCGCAGCGCCGGCCAGGCGAAGGGCAGCATCAGCATCAGTGCCAGACACCAGCGCATCAGGGCCAGCATGTGCGGCTCGACCACGCCGATGGCCGAGCGGGCAACGATGTAGTTCGCCGACCAGAAGCCCGGCGTGATGAAGATCAGCGCGACGGCGAGCCGATGCCGTGCCTGCGGGCTCACGCCGCATGCTCCGTCGGCGTGGTGGGCTGCCGGTTCTCGGCTAGTGTGTGGGTCATGTTCAACAGGAAATGAAGGGGCAGGCGATGGGTGGCGAACTGGACTTCAGTGGCAGGACGGTGCTGGTGGTGGGCGGGTCGAGCGGCATCGGCAATGGCATCGCACAGGCGTTTCGAGCGCGCGGTGCGGCCGTGCACGTCTGCGGCACGCGGCCGGCCGCCGCCGATTATGCGGGCACCGCCGGGTCGGACCTCGAGGGGCTGGCTTATTCGCAGCTCGATGCCGGCGACATCGGGGCCATCGAGCGATGGGCGCCGGGCTTCGATCGTCTGGACGTGCTCGTGCTGTCGCAGGGCATGGTGCTGTACGGACGGCGCGAGTACACCAACGAGGGGTTCGCGCAGGTGATCGATGTGAACCTGAACAGTCTGATGGCCTTCTCGATGAAGTTCCATCCGATGCTGAAGGAGGCGCGCGGCTCGCTGATCATCATCAGTTCCACCGCGGCCTTCCAGTCGACCCGCGGCAACCCGGCCTACAACGCCTCGAAGGCCGGTGCGGTGGGGCTGGTGCGCACCCTGGGCGACGCCTGGGCCCGCGACGGCATCCGGGTCAACGGCATCGCGCCGGGCTTCGTCGCGACCAAGATGACCGAGGTGACCACGGCCAATCCCGAGCGGCTGGCCGGCACGCTGAAGGCGATTCCGATGGGCCGGCTGGGCACGCCGCAGGACATGGCCGGCGTGGCACTGTTCCTCGCGTCGCCACTGTCCGCCTACGTGGTCGGCCAGTCCATCCCAGTGGACGGCGGGCTGCTGCTGGCCTGAGCGCGCTGCGTCACATCGCATCCAGCGGATAGATCGGCCGGCGCACCTTGCGAAACTGCAGGCTGCTGTAGTCGGAGGTGCACACGCCGGTGCCCGCACATTCGACGATCGCACGGGCGTACTTGCGCAGGCCGGCCCGCCAGTGCACCCGGCTCTTGAGCATCAGATAGCGCTTTTGCATCGGGTCGATGCCAACGGCTTCGAGGCAGGCGATGTCGTGCGGCTCGACATGCTCGCTGATGACCACGATCTCGACGC
>DAONCJ010000540.1:0-3184 GCA_035401985.1 Burkholderiaceae bacterium
TGGCCAACTGGTTCGAGTCGTATGTCGACAGTCTCGACCTGAAATGCTGGACGTCCACCGAACTGCTCAGCGGCCGCTATGACGCGCAGGCCGGCCACTGGGAGGTGACGCTGCGGCTGGCCGATGGTGGCCAGCGGGTGATGAAGCCGCGGCACGTCGTGTTCGCCACCGGGGTCAGTGCCATTCCCGAGATGCCGGCGCAGCCGGGGCTCGAGACCTTCGCCGGGACCGTGATGCACTCGGGCCACTACACCCAGGGGGCCGAGTGGAAGGGGCGCCAGGCGCTGGTGCTGGGCACCGGCAACAGCGCCCATGACGTCGCCCAGGACCTGCAGGCCAGCGGCGCCCGCGTCACCATGATCCAGCGCAGCCCGACCTACATCGTCAGCATCCAGGAGGCGCAGCGTGTGTATTCGCTGTATGCCGAAGGCATGCCCACGGACGACTGTGATCTGCTCGCCACGGCCATGCCGTACCCGGTGCTGAGGCACGCCTATCAGCTGTCGACCGCGGTCTCGCGCGAAGCCGACAAGCCGCTGCTCGAGCGCCTGGCCGCGCGCGGATTCCGGCTTACCGAAGGCGAGGACCGGACCGGCTTCCAGATGATGTATCTGCGCCGCGGCGGCGGCTACTACTTCAATGTCGGCTGCTCGGACCTGATCGCCGATGGCCGGGTCGGACTGATCCAGTACGACAGCGTCGAGCGCTTCGTGCCTGAGGGCGTTCGCCTGAAGGACGGCCGGGTGCTGCCGGCCGAACTCCTGGTGATGGCCACCGGCTACAAGAATCAGCAGGAGGTGGTGCGAGCCACTCTGGGCGGCGCGGTGGCCGATCGCATCGGTCCGGTCTGGGGGATCGACGACGGGGGCGAGCTGCGCAACATGTTCCAGGCAACTGCGCAGCCCGGCCTCTGGTTCATCGCCGGAAGCCTGGCGCAGTGCCGGATCTATTCGAAGTTTCTGGCGCTGCAGATCAAGGCGCGCGAAGTGGGGCTGGTCGCGTAGCGGCCGCAGCGACGAATACTGCAAAGGCAGCGGCGATACGGTGCTGACATCATGAGCGAGTTCGCCGAACACCTGCGTGATGTGTTCCGCCACTTCGGCTCCATCGACGTGCGCCGGATGTTCGGCGGGCAGGGCGTCTTCCATCAGGGCCTGATGTTCGGGCTGGTCGTCGGCGACACGCTTTACCTGAAGGCTGACGCGCTCAGTGCCGGATGGTTCGAGGCGCTGGGCCTTGCGAGATTCACCTACCTGCGGCAGGGGCGGCCGACGAGCTTGTCCTATTATCAGGCGCCCGAGGGCGTACTGGAGGATCCCGCAGAGGCCGTGCGCTGGGCGAAGCATGCCTTCGATGCCGCGCTGCGCGCCCGGGCGAAACATCCGGCGGCTGCGCGGCGCTGAGTCCTCCTTCATCTGACCACTCGGGACCGATCATGTGCCGGAGCATCAAGACCCTTTTCAACTTCGAGCCGCCCGCCACCGATGAAGAGGTGCGGGCCGCCGCGGTGCAGTTCGTGCGCAAGCTCAGTGGCTTCCACGCGCCCTCCAAAGCCAACCAGGCTGCGTTCGATCGTGCGGTGGACGAGGTCGCCGCCAGCGCCCGCGGGTTGATCGCCGCGCTGGTCACGACCGCCGATCCGCGCGACCGCGAGATCGAGGCGCAGCGCGCCCGCGAACGATCGGCGGCACGCTTCGGCTCGTCTCCCTGACGGCTTGCCGATCGATCCGCTCCCGCACCGCGCGGCCAGGCGACGAGACATCGCTTCGGGTTTCAATCCGCAAACGATTGGACGCGATGCATTGCATCGAGTGCCAGTGTCGCGGTCCGACTCGCTATCATGGAAGCCGACCCAGCCTTTTCGAGCCCCCCATGATCATCACGCCTGCCGGCTTCGACCCCGCACTCGACATCGTGCTCGATGACGACGCGATCGCGCACGTTTTCGTGCGCGACTCCCTGGTCCTGTTCAGTGACTCGCCGGGCGCGCTGCCGTGGCGCTTCTATCGCGGCGAAGGCCTGCGTGCGGGCCGGGTCCACAGCATCGGCCGCCACGAAGGCAAGCAGCATGTCGCTGTTGCGCTCGAGGACGATGTGACGCCCCGTTCGCTGCCCTCGAGCCTGCGCGCGGCGAACCTGCGCAACTGGTTCAGCGTGATCGACGACGCCACGCTGTCGATCGCGATGCGCGCAGTGCAGATCCTCGAATGGGACCGCACCCATCGCTTCTGCGGCGCCTGCGGCACGCGCACCGAGCAGGCCGAGGGCGAACGCGCCAAGCGCTGCCCGTCGTGCTCGCTCACGGTGTATCCCCGTATTTCGCCGGCCATGATGGTGCTGGTCACCCGAGGCCGTGAACTGCTGCTGGGGCGCGGCGTCAACTTTCCGCCGGGCCGCTACAGCGCGCTCGCCGGGTTCATGGAGGCCGGCGAGACGATCGAAGAATGCGTGCATCGCGAGGTGCTCGAAGAGGTCAATGTCCGCGTCGACAACCTGCGGTACTTCGGCAGCCAGAGCTGGCCATTTCCCAATTCGCTGATGATCGCGTTCCGCGCTGAATACGCCGGCGGTGACATGCGCCACGATCCGGCCGAGCTCGCCGACGCGCAGTGGTTCACGCCCGAGAACGTGCCGCAGATGCCGCCGTCGCTGTCGATCGCCCGGGCCCTGCTCGACGCCACCCTGGCCGAGCTGCGCTGACGGACGCGCATCATGACTCCTGCACTGCTGCAGACGCTGCATTCGATCCTGGGCGACTCAGGTCTGATCACCGGTGCTGATGTGTCGGCCCGGGCGACCAGCTTCCGCAACCCCGCGCCGATGATCGCCGCCGCCATCGCGCGGCCGGCCGACACCGCGCAACTCGCCGCGGTCATGAAGGCGTGTCATGCGGCCGGCCAGATCGTGGTCACCCATGGCGGCATGACGGGCCTGGTGGACGGCGTGCGGGCGGCGCCCGATCAGCTGGCGGTGTCGCTGGAGCGGATGAACCGCATCGAATCCATCGACACCGTGCAGCGCGTGGCCATCGCGCAGGCCGGCGTCACGCTGCAGGCGTTCCAGGAGGCCGTTCAGGCGCAGGGCCTGCTGTTCCCGCTGGACCTGGGCGCGCGCGGCACGGCCACGCTTGGCGGCAATGCCTCGACCAATGCCGGCGGCAATCGGGTCATCCGTTACGGCATGA
>DAONCJ010000541.1:0-3180 GCA_035401985.1 Burkholderiaceae bacterium
CACGGCCAGTGCCGCCAGCCGGCGCTCCTGCGAATCAGGCCGCAGCGACCAGCCGGTGCGCTTGATCCGGCCCTCGACGAAGGCCGCCAGTCCGCCCAGCAGACGATCGCGCAGGGCGGCCGGCATGTCGAGCCCCGCTTCGCGCGAGACCGACAGCAGGTACGCGGTCAGCGCCTCGCTGCCCGCAGCGCTCTCGCCGCCGCGAACCGGAAAGAATTGCGCAAGACCATCGGAGTCGATGTACGAGGGCAGCTCGTCGAGCAGGGTCTGCCACATCGCCGCGTCGCCCAGGCCGACCGCGCGCGAGGTCCGCTGCTCCAGACACCGGTAGGGATAGCGCAGCAGCCAGTCGCGCACGCCGCCCAGCGAGCCGGCGATCGACGGCGACAGCGACACCCGCAGCGCCGAGCGGCCGGCCAGCGCGCCCGGGGGCGTCGCAAGCGCGATGCCCGCCTGACCATCGATCTGCATCAGCATCGCCTGCCGGACCGTCAGCGGCACGGCAGGGGCGACGACCTGCTTCACCCGCAGGCTGTCGCGCTGTCCTCCGGTTTCGCTGGCATCGATCTCCCAGGTGAGCTGCTCGACCGAGGGGGGCACGACCACCGGCACAGGCACCAGTTGCGAGCTGCCCGCGGCCAGCTCGATGCTGCGCTGGACGCTGGTGATCGGCGCCGCACCGGCCGCGCCTGCCAGCACCCGGGCATTGAACGTCACCTTCATCGGCTGATTGCCGTTGTTGCGCACGGTCAGCGCCACCGGCAGGGTGTCGCCGTCGCGCACCACCAGCGGCAGTCCTGCGGTCAGCTGCAGCGGCTGGGTGCTGCGCACGCTGGCCTCGCCGGTGCCGAAGTAGCCCTGGTCGGCATCGGCGATGGCCACGATGCGGAACCGGGTGAGCGAATCGTTCAGTGGCACCTCGATCTGCGCCCGGCCCTGGGCATCCACCGACACCGCCGGATTCCAGTAGAGCAGGGTGTCGAACAGCTCGCGGGTCGGGTTGCGACCACCGTCTCCGCCGGCGGCCACCGCCTTGCGACCGAAGTGACGCCGGCCGACCACCTGCATCTGGGCGGTCGATGTCTCGACACCGTAACCGCGCCGCTGCAGCATCGCTTCGAGCACCTTCCAGCTGCTGTTCGGCAGCAGCTCGAGCAGCGCCTCATCGACCGCGGCCACGGCGAGCTGCGCGCCAGGGGCCGGGCTGCGGCCATCCGGAAGCCGCACCTCGAGGCTCACCTTGACCTTCTCGCGGACCTTGTACTGCTCGCGCTCGGGCGTCACCTTGACCGCCAGCCGCGAGCCGTCGATGCCCACCGTCAGTTCGGTCAGGCCCATGCGGAAAGCCGGGCGCGCCAGGTCGACGGTGGCGGTCGGTGCGATCTGCGCGGCGGGCAGCTCACCCGAGTGGCGGAATTCGCTCCACCACTCGATCGGTGACCGCCAGCCCCAGACGAAGATGGAGTACCAGGGCACCTCGCGCAGGCGGCCGCGGATCGGCAGCACCGACACGAAGACGTTGGGGCCGTAGTCGGCCCGCATCGGCAGCTCGAAGCTGGGGTTGCGACCGCTCAGCTCGATCACTCGCGAGTCGATCACGCCCTCGCGCTCGACGGTGACCAGCGCGGTCGCCATCCGGAACGGCATGCGGACCTGGAAGCGGGCGGTCTCGCCGGGGGCCAGGCGCTTCTTTTCGGGAATCAGGTCGATGCGGTCCTGGGCCTGGGTGTCGAACCAGATCTCGCCCCGTCCGGCCATCCAGACCGAAGCGCTGGCACTGGCGACGCGGCCACCGTCATCGGCGGATTCGGCCACCAGCACGAGCTGGCCGGTCTCGCCGGGGGCCAGCTTGGGGCTGATCTCGCAGATCGCCACGCCGCCGGCCTCGGTGCGCGCCTTGCAGACCTCGCCCAGGTCGCGGGACTGATGCTGGTTTTCGTAGGCGTAGAAGCCACCGACCAGACGCTTGCGATGCGAGATGGTCTTCTCGAGCCGGCCGACGACGCGCACGGCGCGGCCCTTCTGCGGCTGGCCGGCGGTGTCCAGGACCGCGATCCGCATGCCGATCGACTGACCCATCGCGGCCCAGCTGTCGGTCTTCACGCCGACGACCACTTGCGACGGATACATCATCGTGCTGCGCGAGACGCTCTGGATTTCGCCCGACGGGTCGGCGAAGGTGGTCTCGAGTTCCAGCCGGTGCGGCACGGAGATGACAGGCAGCGCAGGCACACGGACTCGCGCGCTGCCGTTCGCATCGAGTTCGGCGGCCAGCTTGTCGAGCACCAGACGGTCGCGGTGCACGCCGCGCGCCGCCAGCTGCTGCGCTGCGTCCTGCGGACCGCTGCCCTGCTGACGGTCGTCGTTGTCGCTGCGCTCGAGGTCGGGCCGATCGAAGACGAACGCATCCCAGCCCTCGAACACCGGCGGCTGGGCGCGCATCTGCGCGCTGACCGTGATCGGCAGGCGGGCGGCCGAGCCTCCGGACAGCCAGTTGATGCGCACGTCGGCGGCCGCTTCGCGCGGCGCCGGCGGCAGCACCGGTGGCACCAGCACCTGCGCATCGAAGACGGGCAGCCGGAAGGCTTCGACCCGGAAGCTGCCGGTCATCCGGGGGCCTGACCACAACGGGGCTGCCCGAGGGGTTGCGCGCGGAGCGGGCGTCGCACCGGCCTGCACCGTCGCACCACCCTGCGCCGCCCCAGCGGTCTGCGCCGGTACCTCCGGATACTCGAGAAAGACTTCATAGCGGCCCAGGCGCGCGCCAGGCGGCAGCCGGAACTTCGCATGGGCGGACGCCGCGCTCCAGGTCAAAGGCAGGTCCCATGATTGCTCTGTGCCGGTGTGCACGATCTTCATCCGGCGCGGCAGACGGTCGTCGGCTGGCCGCGACAAACCCCGGGACGACGTGCCGCGCACGAAGTGCTTCATCGACACCGTCTCGCCGGCACGCAGCAGCATCCGATCGAACACCGTGTGTGCGGCGATCTGGTTGTCGTCAGAGGCCAGAGTGGGCACTTCGAAGCGCCAGGGCTCGATGCCCTGCGACCAGCCCGACCAGGTGAACGACAGATCCTCGCGGCCGCGCGCATCGCGGGCCCTCGCCGACACGAAATGCCCGGGCCGGTCCTCGCCGCAGTCTTCGCCGGGCGCGGCCAGCGGGCCCGGCACCCGGGCGAT
>DAONCJ010000542.1:0-3178 GCA_035401985.1 Burkholderiaceae bacterium
GTCGGTGAAGTCGACCATCGGATTGAAAGGCGCCGCGCCGGTCAGGAACGACATCGTGGCGTTCAGACCACCCCCTGGAATCACCAGCAGGGGATAGCCGCTGCCGGCCTCCTGATAGTGGATGCGCACTGCAGACTTCTCGTAGAAGGGCATGCCGGTTTCCTCTCGTGTCCTGACCATCGAAGGCCGCCTCGGCGGATGGCGCCAGCGTAGCAGGACAGATCGGGACATGGGCGACAGGCCCGCCAGTGCCAGGCCCCGTCGCGACGCCTGGCGCGTCGCACATGAAAAGCGCCCATCCAACGAATCGGACGGGCGCTTTCGGATCACTCCGGTCGGGGGGACCCGACGTGATCAGCTCGCGGGGAGATCGGTCAGACCCGCGGTGCCCTCGACTTTCACCAGCGTCCGGGTAGCTCCCGGCACGGCTGCGTTGGGCACCGTGATCAGCAGGACATCCTCATTGCGGCCCAGTTCGAGGCGACCTGACGTAACCACCGTGCGTGTACCGGCCAGCGTGACGGTCATCCGGTAGGTGCCGGCGTCCAATTCGACCGAATCGTTGCCCGAGGCCGGACCCACTGCGCGATACGGGGTCCCGCTGATGACGGGCGTAAAGCCCGAGAAGTCGGTGCCCGGCGCCGTCATGTACACATCGAGTGCCGGCGTTGCAGGCGAAGCGTTGAGCACGCGCACACGCGCCTTGGTCGAGGTCAGCGACTTGTTGTACGGATCGGCGTACGTGATCAGCGAGGGAGCGGCCGCTGCCGTTGCTCCGGGAATCGCCACGAAGGTGTACTTGGTGCCGCGTGCCGGATTCAGCTCCACACTGCCCACGGTCGCCCCGCCTGCGGCGGTCTTCAGCGTCCAATTGGCATTTGCGGTGCTGACGTCGAAGTAGTTCGATGCATACGGGAATGTCACATTGGTGGCGTCGGGCTGGGGCGTGTCGCCGCGATACAGCGTGACGGCGGGCGCCTGCGGTGCCGCGTGCACGAAGCGGGCGTCCGGATCGGCCACATCGAGCCGGTCTTCGGAATCGCTTCCGCCGCAGGCGGCCAGACCGAGAAAGGGGATGCTGGCAAGCAGCAGCTTGTTCAGAATTTTCATGGCGCGCTCCAAGTGGTGGGTTCCCCTCAACTCTAGGCAGAGCCCTCCGAGCCCGACATGGGCTGGCACCGCCCTCCGACGTCAGACGACGCCGCATCGCTGCGTCCGACCACTACCAAATGTGCAGACGGCCCTCCGCCGCCCCGTCATGGGTGCCCTGGCGCACAGACCCAGCAGTACCCAAGGGCCAGCCTCGCCCGAAACTCACTGTCTTCGTTGCCCGCACCGCCTCGGGGGTGCCTCAGGAGCCATGCGTGTCAAAGTTGTTCATTCTCTTGCTCTCGTTCGCCGCATGGGTCGGCACTGCACCTTCCGCGTTGGCGGTCAGCGCACCGGCGGCGGCGCTGGCGGCGCGTCATGCGGCGCTCGCGCCCTCGCTTCAGCACACGCCGTTCAACAGGCCGCTGGTCCTCGAATCAGCAGAGACGCCAGGCCGGCTCAGTGGCGAGATCCATGCGGTGCTCGAGCACCCTTTCTCTGCGTCCAGCGTCGCACTGAATGATCCGGCACACTGGTGCGACATCCTGCTGCTGCACATCAACACCAAGTACTGCCAGCCGAAGCCGGGGTCTGGCGGCCCCCTGCTCGACATTGCGATCGGTGGCAAAAATGCCCGGACGCTGTCCGAAGCGTCCCGCATGGAGCTGACCTTCAGCAACGCGGGAACCACGCCGGATCACCTCCAGATCGACCTGGGCGCAGCCAAAGGGCCGATGGGGACCAGTGACTATCGGATCCGCCTCGAGGCCATTGCGGTGCCGGGGGCACGAACCTTCGTGCACTTCACCTACTCGTATGCCTACGATCCGATGGCGCGGATGGCGATGTGGACGTATCTGAACACCATCGGCGCCGGGAAGGTGGGCTTCACCTCCACGGGCACCTCGGTGGATGGCCGAGCGCAGCTTGTCGGCGGCATGCGGGGTCTGACCGAGCGCAACATCATGCGGTACTACCTGGCCATCGAGGCTTACCTGGGCAGCCTCAGGATGGTCCCGGCACATCAGCTCGAAGCACGGCTGAACGGCTGGTACACCGCAATCGAGAGCTTCCCCCGCCAGCTCAACGATGTCAGCCGCAGCGACTATCTTGCGATGAAGCGCTCGGAGGCCCAGCGTCAGGCAGCCGGAGCGCAGCGGCAGGCAGCCGCTCCTTGAGCGGCCGCTGCAGGGTACGAGCTGACGGCAGCGGCGTGACGCGGCCGCGCTATCCGACCATTGGCACCCGCTTGCGCAGCACCCGTGGCAGCACCAGGATGCAGACGATCACGACCAGCAGCACCAGACAGATCGGACGCGTGGCGAACACCGACCAGTCACCCTGGCTGATCGACAGCGCATTGCGAAGCTGCTTCTCGGCCATCGGCCCCAGGATCATGCCGACGATCACCGGCGCAGTGGGAAATCCGTAGCGCCGCATCATCATCCCGAGCAGTCCGATGATCAGCAGCAGCATCAGATCGAACCACGACTGCCGCAGGCTGTATGCCCCCATCGTCGAGAAGATCAGGATGCCGCCATAGAGCAGCGGCGTGGGGATGCGCAGAATGCGCACCCACATGCCGACCAGCGGCAGGTTGAGCACCAGCAGCATCACGTTGCCGATGTACAGCGACGCGATCAGCGTCCACACCAGGGGACCCGAGGTCTGCAGCAGCGTGGGCCCGGGCTGCAGGTTGTAGTTCTGGAAAGCGGCCAGCAAAATTGCCGTGGTCGAGCTGACCGGAATGCCGAGTGTCAGCAGAGGCGCCAGCGCAGCCGTGACGGTGGCGTTGTTGGCCGCCTCGGGCCCGGCCACGCCCTCGATGGCGCCCGGCCCGCCATTCGTGGCGAAGTCCTCCGGATGCTTGGACAGACGCTTTTCAACGGCATACGACAGAAAGGTCGGAATCTCGGCACCGCCCGCCGGTATCAGGCCGAACGGAAAGCCCAGAGCGGAGCCGCGCAGCCAGGCGGGAATCGAACGGCGCCAGTCCTGCGCGTTCATCTTCACCTGGCTCATGCGGTTGATCGAGGCGTCAGGCTGCAGATAGAAGACGTTGTAAAGCGCCTCCCCGACAGCGAACAGC
>DAONCJ010000543.1:0-3172 GCA_035401985.1 Burkholderiaceae bacterium
ACGCCCTGGCGGCCGAACTCCTGGGCCAGCGCGCTGTCGTCGCATTCGGCGACGATGCGGGGATGCAGATCCTGCGCCTTGAACCAGGCGCGCAGGCGCTGTCCGACGGCAGAGTCCTCGCCGGGCATCAGCAGCGGCGCGCCGTTCAAGCACTCGGGAAACGGCTTGCGGGTGCGCGACTTCAGGGCGCGGGCCGCGAACACGCCGATGCGCGAACTGCCCAGGTGATGGCTGAACGCCTTCACGCTGACCGTGGGCGGCAGCGGGGCGTCGGCGATCACCAGGTCGAGTGCATGGACCGCCAGTTCAGAGAGCAGGCGATCGAGCCGCCACTCGCGGCAGACGATGCGCACCGGTTCGGGGGTTCCGAGTGCCGGCTCGACCAGATGGTAGGCGATCGACTTGGGAACCGCGTCCGCCACGCCGACGCGGAACTCCAGCATGCGCCCGGTGCCGGTGCGTTCGCGGACCGCCGCTTCCAGCTCGGAGCCGAGCGCAAAGATTTCCTGCGCATAGCTCAGCGCGAGCCTGCCGGTTTCGGTGAGCACCAGGCGACGGCCAACCTTCTCGAACAGCGGGCCGCCGAGGCGCTCGGCGAGCAGCTGGATCTGTCCGCTGATGGTCTGAGGCGTGAGGTGGAGCTGACGGCTGGCCGCGGTCACGCTGCCCGTCTCGGCCACCTGCAGGAAGTAATGCAGGTGCTTGTAGTTGATGACGTTCATCAGATTTTTCCGAATTGATTGCATCGAATAATCGAATTTACAGCATTGCCTAACGCGCATAGAGTGAGCAGCTCCATAGATCCGCAGTCCGAAGGACTTCTGATGAACCTGACCACGCACACCTACGACACTTCGCAGACCACCGTCCTGCGCGAGCGCAACCGGGTCCTGCGCAACACCTACTGGCTGCTCGCGCTGTCGATGATTCCCACGGTGCTGGGCGCCTGGGTGGGTGTCGCGACCGGCATCGCCAGCGCGATGTCGCCAGGCATCGGCCTGATGGTCTTCCTCGGCGGCGCGTTCGGCTTCATGTTCGCGATCGAGCGCACCAAGAACTCCCCGGCGGGCGTGCCCGTGCTGCTCGCATTCACGTTCTTCATGGGTGTGATGCTGTCGCGGCTGGTCGGATCGGTGCTCGGGCTCAACAACGGAGCCTCACTGATCATGACGGCCTTTGCCGGCACCGGCGCGATCTTCCTCGGGATGGCCACCTTGTCGTCCGTGATCAAGCGGGACCTGTCCTCGATGGGCAAGTTCCTCTTCATCGGCGCGATCCTGCTGCTGGTCGCAGGCCTGGCGAACTTCTTTATCCAGTCCAGCGCCCTGATGATCACGCTGGCGGTGCTGGCCATCGGCATCTTCTCGGCCTTCATCCTGTATGACCTGAAGCGGGTCAAGGACGGCCACGAGACGAACTACATCACCGCCACGCTGGGCGTCTACCTGAGCGTCTACAACGTGTTCCAGTCGCTTCTGATGCTGCTGGGCATCGGCGGTCGCGACGACTAAGCTTCCCCCGGGGGCGCTCGAAAGGGCGCCCCCTGCTGTTGCTGCACTCGCAGACAGCTTCCGGCCATCGTCCGGAACCGGCCCGTCGGCAAGGGTCCCTGTCTCGCAGTATCGTGTCTGCTCCGATCACTGCTCGCGAGGCCTGGACCCCGATGACCATCGAATTCTTCACCTGGAACACCCCGAACGGCCGCAAGATCAGCGTGGCCTTCGAATCCATGGGCCTGCCTTATGCCGTCCGACCGATCGACATCGGCAAGGGCGAGCAGTTCGGCGAAGCCTTCCTGAAAGTCAGCCCCAACAACCGCATCCCCGCGATCGTCGATCCCGACGGGCCCGGTGGCGCGCCGATCAGCGTGTTCGAATCCGGCGCGATCCTGCTGTATCTGGGCGAAAAGACCGGCCAGTTTCTGCCGGCCGACTTGCGCAAGCGCGTGCCGGTACTTGAATGGCTGATGTGGCAGATGGGCGGGTTTGGCCCGATGCCCGGCCAGGTGCATCACTTCCTGGGCGTCAAGGATCCGCAGGATCAGCGCTATGGACTGGAGCGCTACAGCAAGGAGACGCAACGCCTGTACGGCGTGATGGACCGGCGCCTGGCCAACCATGAATACTTTGCGGACGATGTGTCGATCGCCGATTTCGCCATCGTCGGCTGGGCCTGGCGCCACGAGCGCCACAAGGTCGATCTTGCGGCGTATCCGAACGTCAAGCGCTGGTACGAGACCATGATGGCGCGCCCGGCCGTGCGCCGCGGCTTCGAGGTGGCACTGTCCTGACGGAGGTGTTCGCTGCCGTACAGACGCTCGCCGCCGCGGTTGGCTAAAACTCAGCCGGGCAGGCGCCGCGCACCCGCGTGGGCCAGACGGGAGGCGCAATGGGCGGGTCGCGAACAATACCGTGACGGGGTCGCGCGATGTGGTCTTCCTGCTCGATGTCGACAACACGCTGCTCGACAGTGACAGGGTCGTTGCCGACCTGAGGCTGCACCTGGACCAGACCCTTGGCGCACGGGCAGCCAGCCGGTACTGGGAGGTCTTCGAGTGCGCCCGGGGCGAACTTGGCTACGTCGATTACCTCGGGGCGCTGCTGCGCTACCGCAGCGAGCGCCCGAGCCGCACGGGCCATGATCCGCGTCTGCTGGACGTGGCCAACTTTCTGATCGAGTACCCGTTCGCCGAGCGCCTGTACCCGGGCGCGCTGGCGGCGATCTCGGCGCTGAACCGGTTCGGGCGTACGGTGATCCTGTCCGACGGCGATCAGGTGTTCCAGCCGCTGAAGATCCGTCGTGCGGGTCTGTGGCAGGCGACCTCGGGCCGGGTGCTGGTCTGCGATCACAAGGAAACGATGCTCGAGTCGCTTCAGCAGCGATACCCGGCGCGCCACTATCTGATGTTCGACGACAAGCTGCGCGTGCTGACGGCCATGAAGGGGGTGATGGGTAACCGGCTGACGGCGGTCTTCACCCGGCAGGGGGGTTACGCCAGCGACCCGGCGACGCTGGCCTCGTGTCCGGCGGCCGATCTCAGCCTGGAGCGGATCGGCGACCTGCTGAAGTGGGATCTGCGCTCGCTGCTGGCCGGTCTGCGCGGAATGGGGCGTCCTGCGCCGCGGTCCCTGGGGGCCGGGCTGCCGCTGACTTTGGCCGAGTTATGGTGAGC
>DAONCJ010000544.1:0-3171 GCA_035401985.1 Burkholderiaceae bacterium
AACAGCGCGGTCAGATCGCGCGCCATCATGCCCACGGCGGCGCCGCGCATCAGCACGGCCCGGCCGCAGTCGAACAGCAGATCGGTCTTGCCGATGCGCACGAGGGTGGACGGGCCGGCCCGATCGGGCACGACCAGCGGCGATCCGCTGCCCAGGATGATGACTTCCATGAATGCTCCAGATGCCGCAATGCACCGCCGCGAGAATCGGGCGGACAACAGGCCGGCGAATGGTGATTGTCACGGCCACTCCGGCGAAGATCAAACCGCTCTTTGCATCCGGACGTCTGATCCGTGCGACGCCGATGCGGCCAGGCCCTTGAACTGCAGCACCGCGAACACGACCACCCCGAGCGCCTGCATGGCAAGGTAGGCCGCGCCAGGCGGTGCATGCGGCACGAGCCCGCTCATTGCTAGCGCTGTGCAGGCCAGTGCCCAGCCCAGATTGCCGAAAGCGATCAAACGCACCCAGCCGCCACGCAGGTGGGCACGGCGCGCAAGCCAAAGCAGCACGCCCGCATAGAGGGCCATGAACGCGCCCGTGACTCCCAGCAGTGGCGCGGGCAGCAGCGTGGCGCCAGCCAGCCAGTCGATCAGCAGCAGTTGCGCCAGCGCGATAAGGCCGGAAACTCCGGCATCCAGCACGAGAGCGAAGCGAAGCAGTGGCGAGGGAGTGAGGACGGACATGGCGGGCTCCTTGAGATGAGCCCGCAGTCTGCGCGGTCGAGCGTCATCGATCGATGACGCGCCAGGTAATAAGCGGATGTTCGAGTCTGCTTGCGCAGACGCGGGCGCACTGACCAACTCCGCCAGTGCGCCCACGAAGGCTCTTTGGCCCTGTCGCTTTGTCTCCACCCCCGAAAATGGGGGGCACGCTCGATTGTTGCGTCCTGCAGCGTGACCGGACCCGATAGTCGGTCAGCGCGCTGCTTGCCGCAATCCGGGCATACCCGAACACGGTGCCCGGCCCGACCCCCGCCGCCGGCGCGCCCCGCCGACTGTCAGCGGGTCAGGAAGGGCCGTTCGCCGACCGTGGTCACGCGCCAGCCCGAACGGGTTTCGGGGTAGTAATCCCACGAGGCGAAATGCTGGACGCAGCGGTTGTCCCACATCGTGATCGTCTGCGGCTCCCAGTGCACGCGGCACTGGAACTCGACTCCGTAGGCGATGTGATCGAACAGCATCGCCAGCAGGGCCTTGCTCTCGCGCGGGCGCACGCCCTTGATCCGCTCGGTGAAGCCGGTGTTCACGTACAGGCCGCGCTTGCCGGTGAGCGGGTGAGTGCGCACGACCGGATGAACGTTGATCGGGTATTCCTTCGTCGACGTGCTCTTGTAGGCGCCGCGATAGGGCAGATCGCCGCTGTGGACCGCCTCGAGGTTGAGCAGCATCTCCTGGACCGGCTTGGACAGATCCTCCCAGGCCTTGTACATCGAGGCGAAAGCCGTCTCGCCGCCGCCCGAGGGCACGACCTCGATGCGCAGCATCGAGATGCCCGGAGGTTCGAGGTCGCACGACACATCGGTGTGCCAGGTCTCGCCGGCCGCGTACTTGGAATCGGCATCGGCGTGGATGCGCAGCGCTTCGGGATACTCCTTGTTGGCAAAGGCCGGATGCACGTGCAGGGGGCCGAAACGGCGGCCCAGTTCGATCTGCTGCTCCAGCGTCATCGGCTGATCCCGGAACACCAGCACGCCGCGCTCGGCCAGCAGCTGGCGGACCTCGGCCACGCCTTCGTCGTCGAGCGCGCGCAGCGACACGCCGCGCAGTTCGGTGCCGATGTTCTTGTTCAGGTCGACGCGCTGGGCGGCTTGCAGCGCGGACGGTCGATTCAGGGTGGCAGCGGATGACATGCGGTTCTCCTCGGGGGACGGTGGACTGTCGGTACGGCTGGCACTCATCAGTGCCACAGTGGCACCCTACAGTGCCAAAATGCGATTTGTCAATTGCGATGCTGCTCGAACGGGCAGTAGCATTCCGCCATGAATCCCTCCGACCTCCCGGTGATCGACGACCCGGCCGACACCGCCGCGCCGGCTGCCTCGGCCGAGCTGAAGCGGCGCGCCCTGCGCGCGACCCGCGCGCTGATCGTCCAGTCGGGGCTCGATGTGTCGATGGAGCAGATCGCCGCCGCCTCGGGCGTCGGGCGGCGTTCGCTGTTCCGCCATTTCAAGAGCCGCGATGCGCTGGTCGGCGAGGCGCTGGACAGCGCGTTCCTCTGGTACGAGGCCCAGCTCGACGCACCGATCGCGATCGGCGGCCCCCTGGACGAATGGCTGCACGCGGTGCTGCTGCGCATTCATCAGGCCCACCTGGGCGCAGGTCGCGGCCTGTGGCAGCTGGCCAGTGCCTTCGAGGACGAACTGCCGCCCGAATTCAAGGCCGCCAACAAGCGCCGACGGGCGATGCGCCGGCGCATCACGCAAAACCTCGCCGACCGGTCCTGGGCCGCGGCCGGCGAAGCGGGCCCTGCCCCCGAATTGCTGGTCGAGGCGATGGCGATGAACCTGTCGTCGTTCACCACCCATTCGATGGTCATCGACCGCAAGCGCAGCATCGAGTCCCTGGTCCGCACAGGGGTTGCGGTGCTGATGGCGGTGATCCAGGCCGCCCGGGCGGCAGAAGCCGGCTGAGCGCTCAGCCGCGCTTCACTGGCGCGCCAGAAAGCGCTCGACCAGCTTGACCCAATAGCTGGCCGCCAGCGGCAGCGCAGCATCGTTGAAGTCGTAGCCCGGGTTGTGGACCATGCAGCCGCCCGTGGCGTGCCCCTCGCCCACACCATTGCCCACGATCAGGTAGCAGCCGGGCACCTTCTCGAGCATGAACGAGAAGTCCTCGCTGCCGGTGAGCGGCTGCAGGTTCGGGATCAGCCCGGCATCGCCCAGCCAGTCGCGCGCCACCTCGCGGGCATACTCGGTGCTGGCTTCGTCATTGACCAGCGCCGGATATCGCCACTGGTAGTCGATCTCGGCATGCGCACCCAGCGTGGAGGCCTGCGCGGTGACCAGCGCGGTGATGCGCTCGCGCAGCATGGCCCGCACCTTGGGCCGGTAGGCCCGCACGGTCAGCTTCATCTCGACCGAATCCGGGATCACGTTGGGCGCGTTTCCCGCGTGGATCGCGCCGACCGTGACCACCGCCATGTCGCGCGGATCGACATTGCGCGACACCA
>DAONCJ010000545.1:0-3170 GCA_035401985.1 Burkholderiaceae bacterium
CGCTAAAAGTCTTGTTATAGATCTTTTAGCCGCGACTTCCGGGACGGCCCGGCTTGCGCGAGCTGGGAGCGATCAGCGAGGACGGATGTTCGAGCACCAGCGCGCGCGGCAGCGTCGTGCGCATCACGAACAGGTCGCCGCGGTACCAGGTCACGCCGGCGTAGCTCAGGCGCCCCTGGTCATCGATCACCTGCCTGAGGATGCGCGCCACCGGCGAGCCGAACGGATAGGCCAGATGCTCGGACAGCACGAAGTCGGCCGGCTCGACTGTCATGGTCTGCTCGAGCCGGCGGGCGTGCCGCGGATCGCCGTTCATGACCATCCGCAGGATCTTTCGCTTTTCGATTGCCCGCTTCGGAAAGCCGGCGAACACCTCGTCGGCCACGAACACATGGACGACGCCGAACGGCTGGCCATCGTGCAGATGGACTTTGGTGATTTCGGTGTACGCATCGAAGCTGCGGTGCTCGCCCAGGTACTCCGACGGAATCGTCGCTGCACGGGCCCGGGACAGGATGCGGATGCGCAGCTCGTCGGCTTCGGGGCTCATCGCGTCCATCGCCTGGGACGCCGCCGGCCGAGGCCGCGGCCCGAGTTCGCAGACGAAGGTGCCCCGGCCGCGGGTACTGGTCAGCAGCCCTTCCTGGACCAGCAGCGCCACGGCCTGGCGCACGGTGATCCGGGCCACCTTGAACTGCTCGGCCAGGGTCTCGAAGTTGGGCAGCCGCTGACCGGCGACCCAGGCGCGCGACACGACCTTGTGCCGGAAGATGCCGGCCAGCTGCACATACAGGGCGATGTGGCGCGTGTTGTCGACCGCCAGCTCGAGCGTGCCGAATGCCGTGGTGGCGGGCCGGAGGGGCATGATCTTGCCGGCGCCTGTGCAGCTATTCGGGCTGGTTCTGCAGGTTGCGGATGCGCTCGATCCGGTCTTCGACGGTGGCGTCGCTGCCGCCCTTCCACTGCAGGATCTGCAGTACCACACCGGACGAATCGCGCGGGCGCAGCACCACCTCGTCGCGGTTGCTGAATTCATCGCGCAACGGAATCTTGAAGCCCTTGCCCTCGACCTCCTCGATGAACTCGTTCAGGTTGTCGACCTCCAGGCCCATGTGGTGCAGGCCTTCGCCATGCTTGGCGATGTGCTGATTGATGAAGCCGTCGTCCTCGAGCGACTGCACCAGCGACAGCACGTTCTCGCCGATCTGCATGTAGGCGACCTTGACCAGGCCGGCCTTCTCGCGCAGGGTTTCGGTGCGGATGTGCACTGCGTTGAGCAGCTTCACATATTGCGCGGTCGCCTGGTCGACGTCGCGCACGGCAATCGCCACATGATCGATTCTCTTGATGCTGGCCATGCTGGTCCTTCGATGATGGAGTGGCAGCCAGTGTAGCCCGGACCGCTCGGGGCGGACATGGCGTGCGCGCCGGTCCGCCGGTCGCTCGCACCGGGTCCGGCGGGCGCTGGCCGGGCCTGTAGGACGCCGGTTCCGCACTGCGCATCGCTGCCGCCCAACATCGCCGCGCCGCTGGTACGCTGGCACACCTGCGTCAGCCCTCCACCGGAGCACCGCCCATGTTCGAACAGCCTGCCGATTTCCGCGACGAATCCGAAGCGCTCTACCAGCTGCTGGCACCGTTGAAGGACGCCGATTTCCAGCGACCATCGCGGTTCAAGCAATGGACCATCAATGAAGTGATCACCCATCTGCACTTCTGGAATGTGGCGGTGCAAAAGGCGCTGATCGACGAGCCCGCCTTCGTGACGTTGATGGCCGATCTGAGCGCGAGCCTGAAGACCTCGTCCATGCGCGCCTACGAGAAGCAATGGGCGGGACCGCTGACCGGCCAGTCGCTGCTCAAGGCCTGGCGCGAGCAGTTCGGTCAGGTGGCCGATCACTTCCAGAAGGCCGATCCGAAGCAGCGGGTGAAGTGGGCCGGGCCGGACATGAGCGCGCGCTCGTCGATCACCGCCCGGCTGATGGAGACCTGGGCCCACGGCCAGGCGGTGTACGACATGCTGGGCGTCGAGCGGGTCAACACCGACCGCATCCGCAACATCGCCGTGCTGGGCATCAACACCTTCGGCTGGACCTTTGCGACCCACAAGCAGCCGCTGCCCGCGATTGCGCCGCATGTGCGGCTGACGGCACCCTCGGGCGCCGTGTGGACCTGGAACGATCCCAGCGAAACCGACCTGATCGAAGGCAGCGCCACCGAGTTCTGCCAGGTGGTGACGCAGGTGCGCAATATCGCCGACACCCGGCTCACCGTCCGGGGCGAAGCCGCCACGCGCTGGATGGCGATCGCCCAGTGCTTCGCCGGGCCGCCCGAAACCCCGCCGGCGCCCGGTACCCGGTTCCGGGAAACCGTGGCCGGCTGAGCCGCCACCGCGCCGTTCCGCAATACTGCGGCCCTGGCCCATCGCCGCCGTGTTCGCGGCGATGCGCGGTTCCGCATTGCGGATCGCTATGATGATGGGCTTCGACACACGACCGCCGGCGGCGCAAGCCGGTTCAATCCGCTCAAGAGGAATCCGACATGGACCTGAGTTATTCCGCCGAAGAACAGGCCTTTCGCAATGAAGTGCGCGAGTGGCTTGCCGGCAATCTGCCCAAAGACATTCGTGACAAGGTGATCAATTATCAGGGCCTGTCCAAGGAGGATTTCCTGCGCTGGCACAAGATCCTGGCCGCCAAGGGCTGGGCCGTGCCGCACTGGCCGGTCGAGTGGGGCGGCACCTCGTGGGACATCACCCAGCGCTACATCTACAACGAGGAATTCGGCCTGGCCGGCGCGCCGAATCTGCCCAACTTCGGCCCGAACATGTGCGCCTCGGTGCTGATGAAATTCGGCACCGATGCGCAAAAGAACCGTTTCCTACCGCGTATCCGCGAGGGCGACGACTTCTGGGTGCAGGGCTACTCCGAGCCGGGCTCCGGTTCCGACCTGGCGTCCCTGAAGACCCGCGCCGAGCGCAAGGGCGATCACTACCTGGTCAACGGCCAGAAGATCTGGACCACGCTGGGCCACTACGGCGACTGGATCTTCGCGCTGGTGCGCACCGACCCGGGCGCGGCCAAGCGCCAGGAAGGCATCAGCTTCCTGCTGATCGACATGAAGACGCCGGGCATCACCGTGCGCCCGCTGATCCTGATGGACGGCGGCCA
>DAONCJ010000546.1:0-3170 GCA_035401985.1 Burkholderiaceae bacterium
AGGCCGAGGGCGGGGGCAGCGACAGCTGGATCAGCGGCGCGATGGCCGCCACCAGACCAAAGTGCACCGCCCAGCCGACGAGCGCTCCGAGCGCGCCACCGACCAGACCGATCCATGACAGCTGAAGCAGCAGGATGGCCGACAGGTCCCGCTGCCGGATGCCGATCGCGCGCATCACGGCACAGCCGTCAAGATGACGCTGCGCGAACCGGCGCGCCGCCAGCCCGATCGCCACCGCCGCGATCAGTGCCGTGAGCAGCGCGACAAGCGCGAGAAATCGTTGCGCGCGCTCCAGCGTCGAGCGCAGTTCCGGGCGGCCGTTTTCAAGCGATTCGATCCGGGCACTGCGCGGCAGCCGCGTCTTGAGCCAGCCTTCGAAGCGCGCGACCGCAGCAGGTTCGCCGGCGACGAGCACGCGCCAGGTGACGCGGCTGGCCGGCTGCACCAGGCCGGTCGCGGCCAGATCCTCGATGCGGATCATCGCGCGCGGAGCGAAGTTGATGAAGTTGGCGCCGCGGTCCGGCTCGACCGTGATGACGCGATCGATCGTGAACACCGACTCGCCCAGTTCTGCGCGCGCGCCCGGCGCGACGCTCAGGCCCTGCAGCAGCTGCGCATCGCCCCACAAGGTGCCGCGGGCCAACGGCCCGCTCGCCGGCTCGTCGGGCGCGCCGACGGCCGGATCGCCGCTCACCCGCAAGCGGCCGCGCAGTGGATAGGTGGCTGACACCGCTTTGACGGACGCGAGCTGCTGACGCCCGCCGGCCATCACCATGCTGGGAAAGTTGACCGTCTGGGCCACCGCCAGACCGCTGCGCGCGGCCTGCTGCGACCAGGCCGCATCGGGCTCACGGTCGGAGGCGATCACCAGGTCGGCGCCCAGCAGCTGGCGGGCCTCCAGCGACAGCGCCTGTCGCATCCGGTCGACGAAGAAGCCGACCGCCGAGATCGAGGCGGCGGCGACCACCAGCGCCGCCAGCAGCAGCCCGAGCTCGCCCGCCCGCCAGTCGCGGCGGGTGAAGCGCCAGGACAGGGTGAACCAGCGGATCAGCATCGGCGCCGGTCGCTCTGCGGCTCCCGCAGGGCGCGCGCGCGCAGCCGAAGGCAGGGTCGTCGAGGCGCTGGGCTTGGACAAGGCGTTTCCGGTTGGTGGGTTCGGACGGGATTATCGCGGCTGACGACCCTGATAGGATCGCCGCCTGGCCGCCGACATGGAATCCGTCAGGCAACCCGGCCCAAAGGAACCCCGATGAAGACGCTGGATTGGTACTTTGACTTCATATCGCCTTACGCCTACCTGCAAAGCACGCGGCTGGACGATTTCGCGCAGCACGCGGTGGTGCGCTGCCATCCCGTGCTCTTCGCCGGCATCCTCGCCCATCACGGGCACAAGGGGCCGGCCGAGATCGCACCCAAGCGCACGTTCACCTATCAGCACGTGACCTGGCTGGCCAGACGCAACGGCATCGCACTGACCTTCCCCTCTGCGCATCCCTTCAACCCTCTGCCGCTGCTGCGGGTGGCCGCCATCTTCGAGAGCCCGATGGACGTGGTGGCACGCCTGTTTCGCTACGTCTGGGCCGAAGGTCACCTGCCGACCGACGCCGAACCATGGGCGGCACTCCTGGCCGAACTCGAGGTCGAGCCCGAGGAACTGGAGCATCCGGAGGTCAAGGAGATGGTGCGCACCTCGACCCAGCGCGCGCTGCAGGCGGGCGTGTTCGGGGTTCCGACCTGCGTGCTGGATGGTCAGCTGATCTGGGGTTACGAGTCGACCGACATGGTGCTCGCGGGACTCGATGACGATCCCTTCTTCGAGAGCCCGGAATGGCTGGCCGCCAGCCAGGTCGGCGCAGGGGTGCAGCGCAAGGTCTGACTGCCGGCGGGCCGGCTCAGCTGTCCAGCGACAGCACCTTCTGGTGGGCGCCCTCGGTCGACATATTGAGCAGCTCCGCGATCGCCTGCAGATCGTCGGGAATGGCCGCATTGCCCCAGCCGTGCTGGGTGTGCCGAGCGAGGTCCACCGCCAGCACCACATTGCGCACTCGGGTGGACTCCATTCGGCTGCGGTCGGTGATCTCGTCGAGCAGTCCGGGCAGGCCCCAGGCGCGCATCAGCGCGCGCTGCAGCTCATGCAGCTTGACGTTGAACACCTCCATCTGCACCAGCGACGAACGCATCGTCTGGTCCTCGACCAGGCGCTGCAGCATGCGCCGCGCGAGCCGGGGCGCATGGCACCACATCAGCATTTCGGCGAAGTCATGCAGCATCGCGGCTTCCTGGATCACTTCGGCGTCGGTGTCCAGCCGGTGAACCGCAAAGCCCAGCGCAAAGAAAGCCGCGCGGTGTGCCCGCCGGATCACTTCGGACAGACCGGCAAGCGCGACCGGATCGTCGACCAGCAGGTCCTCGACCACGACCGGCGCCTGAAAATCGGCAAAGAATCGCGAAAGGCCCATCATCACGACCCCGGTCACAGCGGTCTCGGTGTCCGTGACCGCCCGGCTGGAGCGGTGTCGCGCCGCCAGCACCAGGATGCGCAAAGTGAGCAGCGGATCGTGCTGGGCCAGCCGCCCGATGGCCACACCCGAGGCCCGGTCGTCATCCTCGATCATCTCCGCAATGGCGTCGGCACTCTGACGCAGGATCGGAATCTCGAGTTCGCTCAGGATGGCCACCCAGGCGGCGAGGTCAGGCAATGGGCTGGTGATCATGGCGATGGGAAAACCTTTCTGCGCTCAGGAAGCTATCGGCCCGCCCGTGCGGTACTTGAGGCAGGCCGCGCCGATCAGCGTCGAACCGGCAATTTCTGCAGCTCGGCCATCAGCGATTCGCCATCGGTCGCATCACCGGCCAGCTTCACCAGCGCGATGCAGAACGCGCCACGGGTGGCCGCCTGCGCCGAAGCCCGCTTGACCATCATCCGTGCGATCGGTCCCAGGCGCCGGGCCAGCGTCTGCGTCGCCTGTTCGAGCATGGCGTCCGTGAGCGGCTCATCGACCTGCGAACCGGTGCCTGCCGCCGCCCCGCGCGTGGCAGTGCGGGTGTCACTTAGCGTGTTGTTGCGGGTGCCACTTGGCGTGTCGTAGCGGGTGGCACCGCGGGTGTCATTGCGCAAGCCACCGCCCGTGTCATTGCGCGTGTCATCGCGGATGCCACTGCTGACGTCG
>DAONCJ010000547.1:0-3162 GCA_035401985.1 Burkholderiaceae bacterium
GATCGGCACCACCGCGAACTCGGCGCCCGATGCCGAGCCGAACGTGGTCTTCGTGCACCTGCCGTCGGCCAGCAGCAGCGGGTCGCTGGTCAAGGTCTGGACCGTGACGGTGCTGTCGGATCGCCGGGCCCAGACCGAGCGGGTCGCCGCGATCGGTGTCCAGTCCGAATACGATTGCACACGCAACGAGGTGCGTCCGATCGGACGCGCCACCTACAGCGACCGGCAGATCACCGAGCGTCAGAATTTCACCCCGATCACGAGCCCCACCGCCAGCCCGATAGTGGCCGGTACGGTGGCCGCGCAGGTGCACAGTCTCATCTGCTCCAGCCGTCCCAGTTCCGGCAGCGGCGTGGTGCTGAGCGCGGGCCGGGTGCTGACCAATGCGCATGTGGTGGCTGGCTGCTCTCGCCTGCAGGTGGTGCAGGACGGCCAGCGGCACACCGCGCGCGCCATTGCCCAGGACAACCGCAACGACCTGGCGCTGCTCGAGGCGCTGCCGGTGGCACCGCGGGGGCGTGGCGCACTGGCGCTGCGGCGCACGCCGGTCACGGGCGAGTCGATCATGGTCGCCGGCTTTCCGCTGGCAGGCCTGCTGGGCAACGACATCATCGTGACCACCGGCATCGTCAATTCGCTCGCCGGCATCGGCAACGATCCGGGGCAGATCCAGGTGTCCGCGCCGGTTCAGCCCGGCAACAGCGGCGGACCGCTGCTCGACAAGAGCGGCAACCTGGTCGGCCTGGTCGTGAGCAAGCTGAACGCGTTGCGTGCCGCGGCCGCGATGGGCGGCGACATTGCCCAGAACGTCAATTTCGCGATCAAGCCGGAGGTGGTGCGGCTGTTCCTCGACGTGAACGGAATGACGATGCGCGCGGTCGACCCGGGTGTTCGCCTCGAGACTGAAGACCTGGCTGTCCGCGCGCGCGACGTGACCGTGAAGATCGAATGCGGGGGTCCGCGACCGAGCACGGCGCTGGGCGCCGTCACGAGCGGCTGACCGGCACGCTCAGCGCCAGGCGAATCCCGGCTGCTCGTAGTGGGCGACCCTCACGTCGCGGCCGAGCAGGCACACTTCGCGGAACTGAAACAGAATCGCCGCCGTGGGCGCGGCGATCCAGTTCGAGCCCACCGGCATGCGCAGCACCGGTGCGCCGCCGTCGGCGGTCGGCTCCAGCATCGGAGCATCGGTTCGCAGGAACTCGGTCACCGGAATGCGATGGATCGAGTCCACCTCGTCGGCGTTGGCGACCAGCTCGCGGTTCGCACCTGCCCAGATCACGATCGGCGTCATGATGAATCCGGACCGGGTGACGAAGTCGTCGAGCCGGCCGAGCACCGCCGTTTCGTCGAGGTCCAGTCCGACTTCTTCGCGCATCTCGCGCAGCGCCGTCTGTTCCGGCGTCTCGCCCGGATCGATGCGCCCTCCGGGCAGGGCCCATTGTCCGGGGTGGCTTCGCAGCTTCGAGGATCGGCGCGTGAGGATCAGCGCCGCGCCCGACTGCGGTTCTTCATGGCGCGGCAGGCCGTCCAGGTCGGCGCCGTAGCATTCGTCAGTGACCGCCACCGCCACCGCGGCTGCGCGCACGTTGCTGTCATCGGCCCGGTTGACGGCAAATCCCGCGAGATGGCGGGCGATGGTCAAACGCAATGTGTCGGTGCAGTCCATGGTGTCTCGAAAATGATCCGACCGGACAGGGGGCGGCGCGCCCTGCCTGGGGCAATGCGTCCATCATAAGCGCTCGCACCGACCCGGGTGCCGCGCGCGCCCTGCGCAGTGGACCGGTCTCCCAAGCTTCAGACGATGCACGACAGGCTGATCAAAGGCGCCACCCTTGCCCCGCCGGCTGCGGTCGGCCTGCGCACGGGCGCCCAGGGCAAGGTGGCACGGGGCGGCGCCGTGGAGCGGGTCGCCAGCCCTGTCCATCATCGGCAGGGGGCAGCGGCGCGATGACCGGCGCCAGCCTGCGTGGCGGGTGCTGCGGCCCTTCGGGCTCGGGCCGTGGTTCGGCTTCGGGCGCTGGCGCGGCGTTTGGCGCAGGCGCCGCCTCGCCCGGCCTCCTCCTGGGCGACATGGTCCGCCTGCCCGGCGGCCGCTTCCTGATGGGCAGCGATGCCGACGAAGGCGAACCGGGCGACGGCGAGGGTCCGGTGCGCGCCGTGACGCTGGCCCCGTTTCTGATCGACGCCACCGCGGTGAGCAACCGGCAGTTCGCCCGCTTCATCGAGGCGACCGGCTATGTGACGCTGGCCGAGGAGATCGGGTCGAGCTTCGTGTTCGCCGGCCTGCTGCCCGACGATTTCGAGCCCACCCGGGGCGTGGTCGAGGCGCCCTGGTGGCGAGAAGTGCCGCGGGCCTGCTGGTCGCTTCCGGAGGGCGCCGGCTCGACGCTCGAGGGGCGATGGGACCATCCGGTCGTGCATGTGTGCTGGCACGACGCGATGGCGTACTGCGCCTGGGCGGGCAAGCGTCTGCCCACCGAAGCCGAGTGGGAGTACGCCGCGCGCGGGGGCCTGGTCGCAAGCCGCTTTCCTTGGGGCGATGAACTGACGCCGGGCGGACAGCATCGCTGCAACATCTGGCAGGGCGTGTTCCCGCGCCACAACGACCGCGAGGACGGCCACTACGGCACGGCCCCCGTCGACAGCTTCGAGCCCAACGGCTACGGGCTGTACAACCTGTGCGGCAACACCTGGGAGTGGTGCGCCGACTGGTGGGGCATCGACCACGACGACACGCCGGTTGACGCGCCGCCGGGACCGCCAGCGGGCACACGACGGGTGATCCGCGGCGGCAGCTTCCTGTGCCATGAAAGCTATTGCTACCGGTACCGCGTGTCGGCGCGCAGCGCAAACGAGCCGTCGGCGACGACGAGCCACATGGGTTTTCGATGCGCCGCCGATGAGCGGCGCCCAGACACCAAGGAGATGACATGAGTGAACCGAACGCCCGCGCAATCGTGGGCCACACCACGGCCGAGTCCCGTCCGCACTGGCCGACGCCGGCCGCTGCGCCCGCCGGCGCACCCAACGTGGTGTATCTGGTGTTCGACGATCTGGGCTTTGCCGATCTGGGCTGCTACGGCTCTGAGATCGCCACGCCGCACATCGATGCGCTGGCGGCCGGCGTCGGTCAGGCCGTACCAGCTGCGCCGACCCACG
>DAONCJ010000548.1:0-3154 GCA_035401985.1 Burkholderiaceae bacterium
GAGCAGATCGAGGCGCTTGCGGGCACCGCTGCTGCCGAGTGATGGTCAGGGGCCCGACCGTACTGGCTGGCACCAAGGCGATCATCTCCCTGCGGGCGATGGGGACGACGGCGGCGGACGAACCAGAACAGAAGGAAGCATTGCCTCATGACAAGACGGTGGTTGTCACGCGAGCTGGGCGGCGTCACGCTGGATCAGTGATTGCGGAACATCCGCGCTGGCGGTGCCGGTCGCGCCCGGGGCCGATCGACGCACAATCGGCTCCCTCATCGATGAAGGACCAGCGCACGTGCCGAAGCCTGCCGGATTCCTCGCTCCCTATCGTGTCCTCGACCTGACCGACCATCGCGGCCTGCTGGCCGGCCGCATGCTCGCGCAGCTCGGCGCCGACGTGATCCAGATCGAACCGCCGTCCGGGTCGCCGGCCCGCGCGGTCGGTCCGTTCGACGATTCGGTTCAGGGGCCTCATCGTTCGCTGTACTGGGCTGCGTACGCGGCGTGCAAGCGCGGTGTTACCTGCGACCTCGACAGCGAGGCCGGGCAGACGCTGTTGCGCCGGCTGGTCGAGAAGGCAGACTTCGTCATCGAGTCCGAGACGCCGGGCGTGATGGCCGCGCGTGGCCTCGATCAGGCGAGCCTTCGCGCGGTGAACCCCGCGCTGATCCACGTGTCGATCACGCCGTTCGGCTCCGAGGGGCCCAAGGCCACCTGGGCGGACTCCGATCTGATCCTCTGGGCCTCCGGCGGGCCGCTACTGCAGGCGCGGGACGGCGATCAGCCGCCGCTGCGCATCAGCGTGCCCCAGGCCTATCTGCATGCGGCCGCCGATGGCGCGGGCGGAGCGCTGGTCGCGCACTTTGCGCGCGTGCGCACCGGCGTCGGGCAGCATGTGGACGTCTCGGTCCAGCAAAGCGTGGCCCAGGCCACGCTGTCGAGCATCCTCGCGGCGCCGATCGGCCACGAGAACTTCACGCTGCGCGTCGAGCCGAAGAGCAAGACGCGCAAGACGCTCGACCTCAGCGGCAGCGGCGCGCGCACCCGGCGCTCGAAGTGGCAGGTGCGCGACGGGCTGGTCGAGATGCACCTCGCGCTCGGTCCCGCGGCCGGTCGCTTCACGAACAACTTCGTGGCCTGGATGCACGAGGAGGGCGCCTGCGACGAGGCGCTCGCCGCCTGGGACTGGGTGACGCTGCCGGCCCGCATCGAGAACGACGAGATTACCGAAGAGGATCTCGAGCGGGTGCGCGACATGGTCGCGCGTTTCCTCGCCCCGAAGACCAAGGCCGAGGTGGCCGAGGTCGCGATGCGCCGCAAGCTGCTGGTCGCGCCGGTGGCCACCACCGAGGATCTCGCGAACAGCGCGCACCATGGCTCGCGGGGTTTCTTCCAGACCGTGCACGACGCCGCCGGCCGGTCGCTGCGCCTGCCCGGCCACTTCGCGATGGGCGTGCCGCACGGATTCGTCGCGATGACTCCGGCGCCGCTGCCGGGTCAGCACGACGACGAGGTCTACGGCGGCCTGCTCGGCATGGGGGCGGACGAGATCGCCGCACTGCGTTCCACCGGAGTGATCCGATGACCGCACCGTTCGAGGGATTGAAGGTGCTGGACCTGGCCTGGGTCGTGGCCGGGCCGGTCATCGGCCGAATGCTCGCCGACTATGGTGCGACCGTCGTGCGCGTCGAATCCTCGCTGCGGGTCGACACCACCCGTGTGATGGGGCCGTTCCCCGGCGGGAAGATCGACACCCAGCAGTCGGGCCTGTTCGAGAACTGCAACGCGGGCAAGCTCGGCGTGGCGCTCGACCTGGCTTCGGCTGGCGGGCAGCAGGTGGCACGGGACCTCGCGAGCTGGGCGGACGTGCTGGTGGAGTCGTTCTCCCCCGGCCAGATGCAGCGCTGGGGCCTCGGCTACGAGACGCTGCGTGAGGCCAATCCGGGCCTGGTTATGCTGAGCACCTCGCTGATGGGCCAGACCGGCCCCCATGCGTCCGTCGCTGGCTACGGCAACATCGGCGCCGCGCTCGCCGGTTTCCAGCAACTGGTCGGCTGGCCGGGGCAGCTGCCGATCGGGCCCTACGGCCCCTATACCGACTATGTCGGGCCGCGTTTCGGCATCGTCGCGCTGCTGGGCGCGCTCGATCACCGCAGGCGCACCGGCGAGGGCTGTCACCTTGACATCTCGCAGGCAGAGGCGGGCATGCAGTTCCTGTCTGCGCAGATCGCCGACTTCTCGATCAGCGGCCGCGTCGTCGAGCCCTCCGGCAATCGCGACCCCTGGATGGCGCCGCACGGCGTGTTCGCCTGTCGTTGCGACGCGTCGGTCGGAGCGATCGCCGGCGGGTCGCAGCCGCAGGAGCCGGTCGTCGAGGGCGCCTACCCGCCTGGGTTGCGATCGCCGCGCGCAGCGACGACGAGTGGCGCGCGATGGCGCACCTGATCGGCGGCCGGGAACTTGCGGACGACCCGCGCTTTCGCACGCTGGCCGATCGCAAGGCCCACGAGGACGCGCTCGAGGCGCTGGTCGGCGACTGGACCGAAAGCCGCAACGTCAGCGAGATCGTCGAGTCGCTGCAGTGGCTCGGCGTGCCCGCGCACGTGGCCGCCTCCAGCCTCGACATGGTCGAAGACCCGCAGCTGCGCGAACGCGGTCACTTCGTCGGCCTGGCCCATCCGAAGATGGGCACCAGCACAGTCGAGGCTTCGCGCTACCGTCTCTCCGGGACGCCGGGCGGTCCGCAGCGCTGCGGACCCACCACAGGCCGCGACAACGAATACGTGCTGCGCGAGATGCTCGGTTACGGGGATGACGAGATCGAGTCGCTCCGCGAGGCAGGGGTCTTCAAGTAGCGCGACGATCACGAAGGAATCCGATGGACTATCCGAACACGCTCACCTCGATGACGCATACCGACCGGGACCCGACATGACCGACCGCCGCATCCGGACCCACTCTCGCCCCGTTCCTACGACGCGCCCGGCCGTCGCCGCGCTATGCCGGCTGGCGGTGCTGTCACTGTCCCTGGTCGTGGGGCTTGCCCATGGCCAGTCGTGGCCGACCAAACCCATTCGGCTGGTCTCGCCCTATGCGGCAGGCGGCACCAATGACGTCACCGCGCGCATCGTCGCCCAGTTCCTGCAGACGCGGCTGGGTC
>DAONCJ010000549.1:0-3134 GCA_035401985.1 Burkholderiaceae bacterium
GGCTTTCGGGGTCGCGCTGTGGGGCGTGCACATGGGCATGACGCAGGGTCTGCTGGCCGCCATGGTCGCCGACACTGCACCGGAGGACCTGCGCGGCACGGCCTATGGCTTCTTCAACCTGCTCAGCGGCCTGGCGCTGCTGGCGTCGAGCGTCATCGCCGGTGTGCTGTGGGACGCGAAGGGCTCGGCGTTCACGTTCTACGCCGGCGCAGGATTTGCGACACTGACGCTCCTCGCGATGGCTCTGCGGCCGATGCCGCAGCGCTGACGCGCGCCATCCTGAGCGCGAGATGCTGATTGAAGTGGCGATGCGTGCGCCTTGGCTGCACCCTGCCGACAATCAGCCTCGAGCGATCTCCGAATGACCAGGGGCCAGTTCAACAGCCCGCCGAGCCAGCAAGAACGTCGCCGCATTCCAGCTCTGACCCGCCATCCCCATGGGCTTGCATGTGCGCCCATGAAACCATTCGGTAAATCGCCAGTCATCCAGCCGGTTCACCCCGGCCAGCCGCGCCAGCGCTGCCAACGCCTGCTCGCGCATCCCCACGCGAGCCAGAGCCATCACGAAGTACCCTCCGACGAAGGGCCAGATCCCGCCGTTGTGATACTGGTGGACGCTGTTCTGCTGGTGCCGTCCCATGTACGGCCGCCAGAGTTCGTCATTGCGCGACAGAGGATGCAGCACGACCCGCACCGGATACGGTTCGGCCGCCCCGGCCAAGTCGATCGTGCCGACGATGCGGCGGCTCTTCGCGTCGTCCGCCAGCCCGTTCAGCACGGCCAGCAGATTGCCGAACACATCGCCCTCGTGGCCCGCCCCGGACAGGTTGACGAAGCTGAGGTAGATGCCCGGATCGCGTCGGCCGCGACGCGCATAGTGACGCAGCAGCCGCGCCCGGTGGTACTCCGGCAAGTCGTGCTGGAAGGGGTCGAAGAGGTGGTTGAAATGGTATAGCGTGGCCTGGGCATCGGCCAGCGCAAAGCGCCGCTTCACCTCGTACCACAAGGCATTCGTGTACAGCACGTAGCCGGAGCGCGGCATGATGTCGGCCCAGTCGCTGGCTTCGTTCTGCTGCAGCAGCCTGAAGCGCTGGTGTTCCTGCGCCAGCAGCCAGCCGATCGCCCGATCGACCGCCGCCTGCCAGTGTCCGGGCGCTACTCGGCCCGCCCGGCGCACGTGATCCACCGCGATCAGCCACCACAGCGTCGCGTCGATGCAGCCCAGGTACCAGAAGTCGGCGTCGAGGCCATCAGGGTCGACGTACTTCGGGATCTGGCCATTGGCGGCCTGCTGGGCCGCGAGTGCCTCGAGGCTGGCCAGCGCGCCCTGCTCCAGGGCATCGACGTCGCTGCCGCACATCGCCATCACGCAGATGGCGGCATCGCGGCCGAAGATGCGCGTATAGCGGCGAGCCTGTGCCGCTTCGGTCCGGCTGGCGGCCAGGATGCCGTGCGGCGTTAGATTGCGTTGCAGCAAGGCCAGCGCGGCCTGCGTGCATTCGTCGATCAGGTCGCGGTCGTCTTCGAGCCCGTCACCCGCGCGGCACTTCATCGCGGCCCGCTGGAATCGCGCGGAAACCAGCGCTCGATCAGTTCGGCAGCGCGCGCGCGCCCCCCCAGGCCGAACGCCAGCGCCAGTGCCAGCACGACCCCGGCCAGCAGGATCAGGAAGGTCTGCTGGATCAGCCCGCCGCCGATGTCCAGGTGGTCGATCGCCAGCAGCAGCACGAACACCATGACCGCATAGCGCGCCACGCGCCCGAGGATCTCGGCATCGCTGATACCCGCGAGGCGGAAGTAGCGCTGCACCGCGTTCGCGACGAAGCGCGAAAAGTAGCTGCCGAACACCAGCACCAGCAGTGCGACCAGAACCCGCGGCACGAACAGCAGCACCCGGCCGAGCAGGTCGGTCACCTGGGTCAGGCCCAGGCTGTTGAAGGCGATGATCAGCGAGGCGATCAGCACCAGCGCATAGCCGATGACGCCGATCCAGTCGGTGGTGTCCTTCTCGCTGCCGCCTTGGCGCAGGAACCCGTCGATGCCCGCACGGTCGGTCAGGATGTGGAAGTTCAGCGCCCGCAGCGTCTTCACGACGGCGATCCGAAAGACCTTGGCCAGCAGCCAGCCAGCGAGCAGCACCAGCAGCGCCACCCCCAGGCGGGGCAGAAAATTGCCGATCTCCAGCAGCAACCCCCTCAGCGGTACGAGCATCACGTCCAGGTTGTCCATCTCGGCTCCAGGTGATCAGTTCGTGATGCCGGCCAGAGCGGCGAGCCCGGCGAGAGGCACGCCCACCCAGTCCGGCCGATTGTCCAGTTCGTAGCGCAATTCATAAAGCACCTTCTCGAGCTCGAACAGCTCGAGCAGCGCGGCGCACTGGTCGAAGGCGTGTTCGCTCTCGTACAGCCCGCCCGCCACGGCGACCTCGCGGTAGGCCTGCAAGAACGCCTTGCGGATGACCTGCTCCCAGTGCCGTGCCAGCGGCGCGAAACGCTCCAGTTCAACGGCGCCTTGCGCGGTCCGTTGCAGGGCCGTGTAGTGCGCATAGTCGAACGAGCGCAGCATGCCGGCCACGTCGCGCAGTGCGCTGTGCTTGACCCGGCGCTCCTCCAGCGGGCGCTGCGGCTCGCCTTCGAAATCGATGATCAGGAAATCATCGCGGGCGATCAGCACCTGCTGCAGGTGCAGGTCGCCATGCAGGCGGGTCTTCAGGCCGACCGGCGCAGCCGTGGCGGCCTTCACGATGCGCGCATGCAGCGCCGGGGCGCCCGCCCCAATCCGCTGCGCAAGGGCCCCCAGCGGTTCGCTCAGCGTCGAACGGCGCTGCGCCAGCAAGGACAGCGTTCGATCGCACTCCTCGCGCACATCGCCAGCCCAGCGCTCGAGATCGGCCGCACGGACCGGCTCGGGATCGAAGGCGGGCAGGCCGTGCGGCTGTGCCAGCGCCATGTGGAGTTCGGCCACCCGCCGTGCCAGCACCTGCATGCGGGCAGCCATGGCATCGGTGCCGGCCTGCAGATCGGTGTCGACATTGCGAGTCGTCTCGAGCAGACGCCCCAGCTGGTCCACTGTGAAATTCCAGGCGTCGCCCTGGTTCGTGACCTGTGCCTGCAGCAGCGCCAGCACCCACACGG
>DAONCJ010000550.1:0-3132 GCA_035401985.1 Burkholderiaceae bacterium
CGAGATTGCGCTGAAGGGCGGTCAGCTCGGGGGCGTGTCGTTCTACGGCGATGTCAGAGCAGGCCGGCCCGGCCAGACAGGCTGACCGGCCGCGTCAGCGACCGGCCGCTACCGGCATCGAGAGCCCGCCGGCGATCACTGATCCGCGATCGCGTTGCGCGCCTCCATCGCGGCCGCCTTGCGAAGGTCGTTGCGGTCGTTCTCGAGCTCGAAGTCGACATGCATCAGCCGACCCTCGAAGCGGAACGGCGCCGGATACGCATCGGTGACCGTCGACCCCTGGTCGCCGCCGATGTCCATGCCATAGAACGTCTGACGCCACGGCAGCAGCTCGATCGGCGCCGAGCCGCAGGCTTCGCCATTGACCAGCACGGTGGCCGTTCCGGCGTGCTCGCCGGTCTTGTCGAAGCGCATCATCAGCTCGCACGCGCCCGCCGGCAGCTCGACGCTGCTGGTCACCGTGGTCAGCGCACCGATCCGGTTGTAGACGTAGTGAAAGCGGTTGTCCTTCACATAGAGCGCGTAGCCCCCGACGCGTGATCCACAGGCCAGCAGCACGCCCTGGGCGCGGGTGTCCGCCCGCTCGATGCGCGCGATGATGCGGTGCGAACGATTGCGGATGTCGGGCACCGCGAATCGGTCGAGATGGGGCATGCCCGGCCGATAGCGGAAGGTGGACGCGGGCGTTCCGCCGCCGGGCCGGCGCAGCACGAACAGCTCGACGCCGCGGTCGTCCAGCGGCAGCACGTTGTACTTGCCCGCCTCGACCCACCAGGCCGAGATCAGCTCCTGCAGCTTCTCGGGATGCGACTTGGACAGGTCATGGCACTCCGAGAAGTCCTCGTCGGTGTGATACAGCGCCCACTTGTCCTGTTCGAACGGCTGGCCCTGGCGATGCATCGCCACCGCCTTCCAGCCGCCCGACCACAGGGCGCGGTGACCGAGCATCTCGTAGTACTGCACCGTCTTGCGCCGGTCAGCCGCACCGGTCTCGAAGGTGTAGGCGAAGCTCGTGCCTTCGACCGGCAGCTGCGGCACGCCGGCGTGCACCTGCGGTGCCGCGATGCCCACCGACTCGAGAATGGTCGGCAGGATGTCGGTCACATGGTGGTACTGGGTGCGCACGCCGCCGCGCTCGGTGATGCGGGCCGGCCAGTGCACGATCATCGGGTCGTGGATGCCGCCCTCGTACGTGTTCTGCTTGTAGAAGCGCAGCGGCGTGTTGCCGACCTGCGCCCAGCCCTTCGGATAGTTGTTCAGCAGGTGCGGTCCGCCGATACGGTCGATGTGCGGCAGCATCTCCTCGACGCTCTGCTCCATCCGGTTGAAATACGCCAGCTCGTTCAGGATGCCGTTGTGGCCGCCCTCCTGACTGGCGCCGTTGTCCGACAGGAAAACGATCAGCGTGTTCTCCAGGCAATCGATCTCCTTCAGGAACTGCACGAGTCGCCCGACCTGCGCATCGGTGTGGTCCAGAAAGCCGGCAAAGGCTTCCTGCATCCGCGCATACAGACGCTTCTGACCTTCGTTCAGATCGTCCCAGGCGGGCACCCCGGGATTGCGCGCCGACAGCGTGGTGCCGGCAGGCACGACGCCCAGTTCGAGCTGCTTGCGGAACCACTGCTCGCGCGTGACATCCCAGCCCTTGTCGTATCGGCCACGGTACTTCTGCACGTAGGCGGGCGGCGCCTGGTGCGGCGAGTGCGTCGCGCCGAAGGCGAGGTACATCATGAACGGCCGCGAGCGGCCGGCCGAACGCTGCGCCGAGATCATGCCGATGGCCTGGTCGACCAGCGCCTCGGACAGGTGATAGTTCGGGTCGCTGGGCGGATCGACCGGGTGATTGTCGATCGTGAGTTCGGGCGAGAACTGGTCGCTCGCGCCGCCCAGAAAGCCGTAATAGCGATCGAAGCCGCGCTGCAGCGGCCACTGATCGAAGGGCCCCGCGGGCGTGCAGTCCTCCATGTTCGCCAGGTGCCATTTGCCCAGCGCAAAGGTGTTGTAGCCGACCCCGCGCAGCATCTCGGCCATGGTCGCCGCCTTGGGCGTGATCTCGCCGCGGCAGTTCGAGTAGCCGGTGTCGACGTTGCTCAGGAAACGCATGCCGACCGAATGGTGGTTGCGCCCGGTGAGCAGACAGGCGCGTGTCGGCGAGCACAGCGCGGTGGTGTGGAAGTTGGTGTACCGCAGACCGCCGGCGGCCAGCGCATCGATGTTCGGCGTCTCGATGTCCGAGCCGTAGCAGCCCAGATGGGCGAAGCCGGTGTCGTCCAGCGCGATCACCAGCACATTCGGCGCGCCCTCGGGAGGGCTCGCCGGGTCGGGCCACCAGGGGGTCGAGTCGGCCGCGGTGGTGCCGACTTTGCCCTTGAAATTTTCGCGTCCTGCGCCCTGATCACTCATGCTGACTCCATCTCCGGATAGTCGATATAGCCTTCCGGCCCACGGCTGTAGAACGTGGCCCGGTTGTAGGGCGTAAGCGGCGCCTCGAGCTGCAGGCGCCGCGGAAGATCGGGGTTCGAGATGAACAGCCGGCCGAACGCGATCGCGTCGGCGCTGCCGCGCTCGACCATCTCGGCCGCGCTGTCGCCGCGGAAGTTGCCCGCTGCGATCAGCACGCCATGCCAGGCCGGCCGGAACAGTTCGGCGGCAGAGGGCACGCCCTGACGGTCGACCTCTGCCTGACCGGCGCCGCTGGCCCGCGGCTCGATCAGATGCAGATAGGCCAGGCCCATCCGGTCGAGTTCGCCGATGACGTGGCTGTACAGGGGCATCGGATCGGCCTCGCCACTGCTGTTGGCCACGCCGAATGGCGACAGCCTGATGCCCACGCGGTCCGCGCCGCAGACCCCGGCCACCGCTGCGGTGACCTCCAGCGTCAGGCGGGCCCGGTTGGCGATCGAGCCGCCATAGGCATCGGTGCGCTGATTGCTCGCCGACTACATGAACTGTTCAAGCAGATAGCCGTTGGCCGCGTGTATCTCGACGCCGTCGAAGCCCGCCGCCATGGCGTTGCGGGCGGCTTGCGCGTAGGCCTCGATGACCTGCGCAATCTCGTCGGTGCGCAGCGCGCGCGGCGTCTCGAACGGCTCGCGCGTGAACTTCGCGGTCATGGTCATGCCGGTCGCGGCA
>DAONCJ010000551.1:0-3131 GCA_035401985.1 Burkholderiaceae bacterium
TGCTCGGTCCGTGCTATGGCATGGGCACCTGGTATGCGGTGCAGTCGGACGTCGCCATCATGCGCAAGGGCGCCTCGATGTCGGTGTCCAGTCCCAAGGTCACCTCGGTGGCGCTCAGCGAAGAGGTCACCGCCGAGCAATTGGGCGGCTGGGAGGTCCACGCCCGCACCACCGGTCAGATCGACATCGTCGTCGACACCGATGAAGACGCGATCGCGATGATCCGCCGCACGCTGGGCTACCTGCCCTCGCACATCGGCGAGGTGCCCCCGACGCTGCCCGCGCCGCCGACCGACGAAGCACCGGGCGACGTCGAGGCCGCGCTGCCGGTCGCCCGCAACAAGGTCTACGACGTGCGCAAGGTGCTCGATGCCTTCGCCGACAAGGGATCGCTGCAACCATGGCGCGAACTGTACGGCCGGCCGTTGTTCACCGGATTCATGCGCATCGGCGGCAAGCCGGTGGGGGTGATCGCGAGCAACCCGCTGCACAAGGGCGGCGCGATCGACGGGCCGGCCTGCGACAAGTCGACCGAGTTCATCGTGCTGTGCGACACCTTCAACCTGCCGATCCTGCTGATGGCCGACACGCCCGGGTTCATGGTCGGCCTGCAGGCCGAGCACAAGGGCGTCGCGGGAAAGATCATGAACAACCTGCAGGCGCTGATTCACGCCAGCGTGCCCAAGCTGGGCATCGTCATGCGCAAGAGCTACGGTCAGGCTTACCTGAACATGGGCGGAGGCTTCGTCGATGCGATGGCGGTGTGGACCACCGGCGAGATCGGCTTCGTCGATCCGGCGGTCGCGGTCTCGGTGGTGCACAACGCCCGCCCCGGCCAGGAAGGATCGGACTACGCCGCCCAGCTCGAGCAGATGAAGCTCGACAGCACGCCCTACGACCTGACCGCGATCTTCGCGGCGCATGCGGTGATCCGGCCCAACGAGACCCGGGCGTGGCTGACCCGCATGCTGTCAGCCGTGGCGCGCCGGCCGGATCATGGCCTCTCGAAGCACAAGCTGGCGAACTGGCCGACCAGCCTGTAGCGCTTTCAGGCCCCGGTGAGCTGAGGCGCGACGACCACCGTGCCCAGCTTGCCGCCCCGCTCCACCGCCTCGTGTGCGGCAACAGCCTGCTCCAGGGGGAATGGCCCGACCACGCGATGGATGCGCGGGCCGCCCGCCAGCCATTCGGCCATGCCGGCCTGGGCACGCTGGCGCAGGGCCAGCGGCAGCGAGGGCAGGTAGAACGAGTGGATCCGCAGGCACTTGCGTGCCATCTCGTAGACCGGCAGCACCGGGCGGTCGTTGCCGCGCGACGCATAGCTCGAGATCGCGCCGTTGACGGCCAGCACCTTCAGACTGTTCTGCAGGTTGCCGCCCAGATCGACCTCGACGATGCGATCGATGCCCTGCCCCTGCGTGGCATCGAGGATGCGCTGCGCGCAATCGGGGTCGGCCCGATCGAACACCTGATGGGCACCACCGGCCAGCGCCTGTTCGGTCTTGATGCCGGGTGAGGCGGTGGCGAAAACCTCGGCGCCTGCCCAGCGGGCCATCTGAACGGCATAGTGACCGACCGCGCCGGCGCCGCCCGTCACCAGCACCCGCTTGCCGCGCACATCGCCGTCGCCGAACAGCGCGCACCACGCGGTCAGGCCCGGAATGCCCAGGCACGCGCCTTCCGCAAAACTGACCGAGTCCGGCAGTTCGGTCAGCAGGCCGACATCCAGCGCGATCCATTGGGCACCGGTGCCCAGCGGGCGGCCCCGCTGGCCGTTGTAGAGCCACACGCGTCGTCCGACCCACGCCGGATCGACCCCGGCGCCGACCGCCTCGACCACGCCCGCGCCGTCACTGTGCGGAATCACCAGGGGCGCTTCCATCACGTAGTTGCGGCCAGAGCGGCGGTTGCAGTCGGCCGGGTTCACACCCGACGCGTGCAGCCGCACCAGCGCCTGCCCGGGACCGGCCACCGGGTCGGGCTGTTCGCCCAGACACAGCACCTCGGCCGCCGGTCCCGTGCGGGTGTACCACAGCGCCCGCATGCTCAGGCCTTGGCCAGACCGGCCTTGATCAGCAGGGGTTTGACGCTGTTGAAGTACGACTCGGCATATGCACGGAACTCGGCCGGGTTCTTGCGCCAGGGCACCTGGATGTAGCGGTCGAGAATCGGCTGCATGCCGGGATCGTTGGTGGCCTCGGTGAAGACCTCGTGCAGGGTCTGGGCGATGTGGGGCGGCAGATCCTTCGGGCCCACCAGGCCGTACGGACTTTGCGCGACGGCATTGATGCCGCGCTCGCGCAGGGTCGGCGCATCGGGGTACTTCGGAATGCGCTGCTCGGTCGCCATTGCAAGAATGCGGCACTGCCCCTGATCGACGAAGGGCGCCCACTGCGCGGCATCGGCCAGGAAATGCACGTGTCCACCCATCAGCGCCGGCATCCATTCGGCGCCGCCCTTGTAGGGCACATGGGTGAATTTGGCACCCGTCACCTGATCAACCTCGATCATCATCAGCTGCCCGCTGCCGCCGACGCCGCTGGTGCCGTAGGTGTACTTCTCGGGCTCGCGCTTGCCGGCGGCGATCAGGTCCTCGATCGTCTTCCAGGGCGCATCGGACCGCACCACGATGCCGATCGTGTAGCCCGACAGGCCGGTGATGTAAGTGAAATCCCGAAGCGGATGCCAGGAGACCTGCTGGTAGTGCGGATAGCGCAGGCTGTTGATGCTCATGCAGGCCAGGGCATGCCCGTCGGGCCGGGCCGAAAGCAACTGGGCCGGCGCCAGCGTGCCGGCCGCGCCAGCCTTCACTTCGATGATGACCTGCTGACCCAGGATCTTGCTGGCCTTCTCGGCCAGGAACCGCAGGTGCAGGTCGGTCGCCCCGCCTGCCGCGAACGGGTTGTAGATGCTGATCGGGCGCTCGGGCTTCCATCGGGTCTGCGCACGCACGATGGCGGGCGCGGCGAGGGTGCCGGCGATCCCCAGCACGACGCTGCGGCGGGGATGGGAAGGACTGGTCGTCATGCAGGAACTCCGTGATGCCGGCCTTTGCCGGATCGCGGCAGTGTGTTGGCGAATCGCGGTGCCGTCAAACCTCGATGTTCCGATGGACCGGTGGGCGCCCGGCG
>DAONCJ010000552.1:0-3127 GCA_035401985.1 Burkholderiaceae bacterium
AGGACGTGTGGTCGGCCGGCACGCGGATTGGCGAGTCCAATCCGCTGGGCAAGGTACCCTGTCTGGTGATGGAAGGCGGCGAGGCGGTGTTCGATTCCCGTGTCATCGTGGAGTACCTCGACACCCTGTCGCCCGTCGGCAAGCTGATCCCGCAGCCGGGCCGTGAGCGCGCCGAGGTCAAGACCTGGGAGGCCCTGGCCGACGGGCTGCTGGACGCGGCCATTCTGGCCCGCCTGGAGGCCACCTGGGCCGGTCGCTCGGACGGCGAACGTTGCCAGGCCTGGATCGAACGCCAGATGGCCAAGATCCACGCCAGCCTGAAGTCCATGAGCCAGGGGCTGGGCGACAAGCCCTATTGCAGCGGGATTCACCTGAGCCTGTCCGACATTGCCGTCGGCTGTGCGCTGGGGTATCTCGATTTCCGCTTCCCGCAGATCGACTGGCGCAGCGAATACCCGAACCTGCACAAGCTGCAGGACAAGCTGATGCTGCGGCAGAGTTTCATCGATTCGCGCCCGCCGGCCTGACGCGGGGTGTCTGGTCCGTTGGGTCAGCTGTTGGCATGGCGCTTGAGCCAGCGCATCAGCCGGCCCAGCACCGGCAGCTTTTCATAGAGTTCTTCCGCCGCATCCCAGTAGTCGCGGTGCATGCGGATGCGGCCATCGTCGGCCAGCATCAGGTGTGAGCCTCCTCGCACGGTCTGCAACGTGGTGGTGTCGAAACGCTTGAAGCGAAACCGAAACTCCCAGACGAGGAAGCATTGTTCACCGTCGACGATGCGACCGGTCACGATGAAGCGGGGTTCGTCAAGTGCCCGGTACATGTGGCTGAAGATGTCCCGGATCGCGTCCACGCCCTTCACCTCGTTGAACGGGTCCTTGAAGGTGGCATCGGGCGTGTAGCAATCGTCCAAACCCGTCAGGCTGTCCGGGGTGAGGGTCTCGAACCAGCGGACGATGCGGTCCGCCGCGGCGCGCGGGTCGGCGAGAGGCATGGGTGGCTACAGTCCGGTGAAGCGGCTGACGGCCGCAAAGTACAGCCGGTAGGGTAGCAGGCGCAGCAGTTTGAGCCAGCGCGTGAAGCGTTTGGGGAAATGGATGTCAAAGCGGCCGCGTGCCCAGCCGCGAAGGATCTCGATGGCCGCCTGATCGGGCGTGATCAGCGCCGGCATGGTGAAGGCGTTCTGTTGGGTCAGCGGGGTCTCGACGAAGCCGGGATTGATCAGGCTCACGCCGATGCCGGCGTCGCGCAGGTCGAGGTAGAGCGTTTCCGCCAGGTTGATCAGCGCCGCCTTGGTGGGGCCATAGGCCAGGCCTTGTGGCAGGCCCCGAAAGCCAGCCACGCTGCTGACCAGGCTGATGTGGCCGGCCCCGCGCTCCAGCATGGACGGAATGATCGCGTCGAGCACCCGCAGGGCACCGGTGTAGTTCACCTCCTGGTGCCGCAGCATGTCGGGCAGGTCGAACGCGGTGGCTCGCTGCGCGCGGTAGTGTCCGGCGCAGTACAGCACAACGTCGACCGGACCCTGCGCCAGCACCGTCCGGGCAGCCTTGGCCACGCTGGCGGCATCGGTCACATCCAGGGCCACCGGAACAATCGTCGTGCCCGTGGCGGCGCTCTGACCCACCTGGCTGGCTGCGAAGTCCAGCAGGGTCTGTTCCGTGCGGGCCGAAACCACGAGGCGGGCGCCCTTCTTCAGCAGCGCCTCGGCCGTCGCGCGCCCGATGCCGCTGGAGGCACCGATGATCCAGACGCGTTGTCCCTCCCAGGCCGTCAGCGGCGGGTTCAGGGGCGCGAACCATCCTCGTGACGGCGCGCTGCCGACGTTCAGCGGTACAGGCCGAGCCGGACTGAAGGTGGCTTTCATGGCCTCTTCACGAACGACAAGGTGACCTCACCCAGCCGCACGCCCCACTTGCTCATCACCGCGGTGTTGAGCATGACTCGACCGTCCATAAGGTACATCCAGTCGTCGAACTCCACGTTCCACACCTTGCCATCGACGGGCAAGGCGAGTGTGTATTTCCAGTTGAAGGCGTTGCCACGGGCTTGACCGGTCGCCTCGCCCACCACATCGTCCGCGGTGCCGGTGTAGCGACCGTCGGCGAAGCGTTTCAGGCGCCAGATGCGCTTTTGCAGGGTGCCGTCGGAATAGATGAAGTCCTCGTCGAGCACGCCTTCATCGCCGGTCCAGGTGCAGCGCATGACGACGGTGAAGCGCTTGACGACCTTGCCGGAGCGATCGGTGAACAGGCCATAGGCGTCCAGCGTGCCGTTGAAGTACTCCCGCAGATCCAGCACAGGTTTTTCCGATGCATAGTCGTTGATCTGGGGGCCAGCGCAGCCCGCGAGGGCCAGGGCGGCCGAGCCGGCCATGCCGGTCAGAAGAAGTCGTCGTTTCATGAAGGGCTCCGCAAGAGTGAAGGGGCGCTCGGGGCGGCCCTGGGCCGGATCACCAGGGCGTAGAGCGCGCCGGCGGCCAGCAGCTTGAGCGCGCAGGGCAGGGCGCAATAGGCCAGGGTGAGTGCCTGCAGGGACTGTGGGTCGGTGGTGCCTGGGGTGTAGCCGGCCAGCGCCAGCAGGGGCAGGGCCAGCCCGGCCGACAGGGCGAGATTGAGCTTGACCGCGAAGTTCCACCAGCCGAAATAGGCCCCTTCGGCTTTGCCACGGTCGCCGTTGGCATCAATCACCCCGGCCAGAAGCGCTCCGGGCAGTGCCAGGTCCGTGCCGAGTGCTGCGCCAGACAGGGCGCAGACGATCAGGAACAACGAGGCATCCCCAGCGCCCAGCGTGGCGGCCCAGGCGAACGTGGCGACCGCCAGAACGATACCGACGAGCCAGGTTCGCGCGAGGCCGAAGCGCCGCACGGCGCGCATCCACAGAGGCAATGAGATGGCCGCACTGACAAAGTACAGACCGAGGAAGGCCGGCTCCAGGGCGGGTGGTGCCTGCAACCGGTCTTGCACGAAGAACAGCACCAGCGTGGCCGGGATGGCGCTGGCAATCCCGTTCAGCATGAACACGGCCAGCAGGCGCCGGAATGCCGGGTGTCGCAGGGGATGCCAGAGGCTGCCCGCGGTGGCCGCCTTCTCCACCGCGGGTACGCGCTGGATATCCGGCCGGGGGC
>DAONCJ010000553.1:0-285 GCA_035401985.1 Burkholderiaceae bacterium
TCTGGCGATACCTTGACCTTGAATTCGTCTTCGAGCATGAACATCAGTTCGGCCACGCCCAGCGAATCGATTCCGAGGCTTTCGAGCGCGGCCTCGGGCGTCAGCGCCGCCGGTTCGATGGGATGGGCGCGCAGCAGCAGTGCGCGCAAGCGCTCGAAAGTGCTCATGCCATGTCCTCGTGTTCGGCCCTTCGCTGGCGTGCCGCCTTGACCGCGGTCACCGCGTCGTGCGAAGCCCGTGCATCGAGGGCGGCGAGTGCCTCGGCGTCCATCGCGCAGCGCGTCT
>DAONCJ010000553.1:295-3120 GCA_035401985.1 Burkholderiaceae bacterium
CAGCAGTCCGGGCCAGGCGCGCGCCAGCGCCACCAGCGGCACGGCGCTGGCAGGGCGCATCGCCATGTGGGCGAAGGCCGCCGCCAGCCGCAGCCGCGGTTCGAAATGGTGGCGCCACTGCGCGCCATAGGTCATCGCCAGCACGCGCTGCGTGGCGCCGTCCGGTACCGGTGAACGGTGCGGTGTGCCCAGCAGGCCCGAGCACAGCAGCGAGGCCGATTGCAGGGCCATGCTGATGCCTTCGCCGATGATCGGATGAGCTTCGCCGGCGGCGTTTCCGACCCTGAACGGCGCATCCTCGCGGTCCAGCCGGACGCCCGGCGCCAGCGGTCCTGCCGCCAGCCAGCAGCCGATGCGCCGGGCGTTGCGCAGGGCCACCTGCACGACGCCACATTCTTCGCGCAGCAGCGCTTCGACGACATCGCCGGCGCGCAAACCCGGCGCCGCGGTGCGGGCGGCCTCCAGACGGTCACGCCGGATGCAGCAGGCGAGCGTGGTCAAACCCCCGTCGCCTTCCACGATGCCGCCATAGCCGCCGTTGAACGACAGGACCGGCAGCAGACCTTCCGGCAACGACGCGTCCTGGAACGTGGCCTTGAAGGCCAGCAGATCCTCGGGGTTCATCGGACGGTTGCGGGGTGTCGTTCCAGACGGCAGCTTCTCCCACGAACCGTGGGCGGCGATCGCCACGCGCGCGGTCAGGGTGCGGCGTGCGCTGGTGATCCGCGAGCGCACCTCGCAGCGCCATTCGCCCGGCCTGCCGTCGATGGAGACGGCCGACCACGGCTGATAGATGTGCGCACCGCAGTTCCGCGCCTGCTCCAGCAGCAGCGTGTCGAGCGTTTCGCGTCCCAGGGCGCGCCCCCACCGGAGCGTCGGGTGATCGGCCTCGGGCAGATCCGCGACCACGGTGCGGTCTGCGCGCGTCAGTGCGACCTGGTGCAGTTCGGGCCCGGCCATGCCGAGAAAAGCTTCGCCAACCCCGAGCGCCTCGAGCAGCGGCAGGTTGCTGGCCGCGATGCACTCGCCGCAGACCTTGCGTCTGGGGAAGCGCTGCTTCTCGATCAGAGCGACGGACCAGCCGGCCCGTGCCAGCAGGATGGCGGACGCCGCGCCCGCCGGGCCGGCTCCGATGATGACCGCATCGAAATCTGTTTTCATGGGTGGGGGACCAGGCGCTCGGCGCGAAAGCAGTGGCTGAACAGACCACTTGGATAGGTTTGGAGATTCCACTGGCCATCCGCTGCCGGCCAGAGTTCGGCAAGTTCCTCGCCGCGAAAACCGGCTCGGACACTGAGGACTGCATCCGTCCTGGTGACGGCATTGGCGCCCAGGGCGGCGACCAGGCGGCTGCCGATCCATCCGGCTCTGCCGCGGCGCGGTTCGCAGGCGAAGAACCGGTCGCAGCGCTGGGCGATCACGCGCAGCAGCACGCGCAGTTGCGGGCTTTCGAAGTGATGCAGAAACAGGTTGCAGACGATCAGGTCCCAGCGGCCCGGCGCACCCGACGGGCCTGCGGTGTCGGCCGCTTCGCCGGCCCAGTCGAGGACGTCGACGACCCGCGTGCGCAGGCGCCATCCGACGGCGGCGTAGTCGGCCGCCATGTCGGGTCGAACCAGCGGCAGCCGGTCGAGCAGGGTCAGGTCGGTGCCCGGCCAGCGGCCCGCGAGGCTGCGCGCGACGCGCAGCATCAGGGTGCCATCGCCGGCGCCGAGTTCGAGGACCCGCCACGGCCGATCGCGCGGCCCGGGCCGGGGCATGTCGCTCAAGGCCTTGACCAGAATGTCGCGGGTGCCCATCGCCAGATGAATGCGCTGCAGGTCGGCTCGCGCCCGCAGGGCCTGCGCATCGTCCGCGGGCAGCGTGTCGAGCCGTTCAGGGGTCACTTGTCGCATGGGCATGACGGGCTCTCTATCCCTGCACCTGCAGCAGTGCGCCGTGGCAGCTGAAGCCTGCCCCGAACGAGGACAGCCACCACCAGCCTTCGGATGGGGAATCGGCCAAGGCCTCGGCGAGCACGAAGTAGACGAAGGCGCTCGACAGGTTGCCGTACCGGTGCAGCATGGCCGCGCTGTGGCGCAGGTCCTCGCTGGTCAGTTCGAGCCCATGTTCGAGCGCCTGCAGGACATCCCGACCGCCGGCGTGCAGGATCCAGGCGCGGATGTCTGCGTGAACCAGTCCCGCGCGGTCCAGCACATCGTCCAGCACCTGCCGCGCATGCATGGCGGCCAGGCCGGGGACCGCGCGGCTCAGAACGTTTCGCAGCAGGCCGTCGCGCTGCTCGAACATCAGCGCCCTGCGGTGGGCCGGCTGAGTGAGCGACTCGCTGTCGACCCAGCGGACCGAACGGCCTGCGCCGGGGGCGTCCGCGGACAGCACTGCCGCACCGGCGCCATCGCCGAACAGACAGGCGCTGATCAGCACACCCGGGTCATTGTCGAGGTACATCGCGGCGCTGCACACCTCGACGCAGACGGAAAGCACCTGCCGGCAGGCACCGGATCCGATCAGCGATCGGCCCAGCCCGAGGTTGGGCAGCGCCGCCGCGCACCCCTGGCCCACCAGATCGAAAGCCTTGATGTCGGAGCGCAGGCCAAGGTTTTCAGCGACGTAGCTGGTCAGGCCGGGGCACAGGTAACCGGTGCAGGTGCTGACCACGAGTCCATCGATCTGCGAGGCGTCCAGGCCTGACTTCACCAGTGCCTGATCGGCGGCCTTGGACGCGAGAACCGGTGCATGGGCCAGGAAGCGCGCGGACAGCGTGTTGGGGTCGATGTCGAAGACCTCATCCAGGCGATCCACCGCCAGATGGCGCGTGTCGATCC
>DAONCJ010000554.1:0-3119 GCA_035401985.1 Burkholderiaceae bacterium
GCTACATCGGGACCGACATGGTGATGGCAGTGCGCGAGGATGTGCGCGAAAAGATCATTCAGACGATCCCGGTGCGCCGGCTGGGCAAGGCTGAAGAGATCGGTTCTATCTGCGGCTGGCTGTCGACCGACGACGCGGGTTTCACCACCGGTGCCGACTTCTCGTGCAACGGCGGCCTGCACATGGGGTGAGCCCGGCGCGCGCCGGGTGGTGCAGCCGGCGAGAATGCGCAAGCGCGCCCGATTCACCGACCCTTTGATTCCCGGAGACCCCGTACATGCCGAGCACCTCGAGGCTGATCAAGAAGTACCCCAATCGGCGGCTCTACGATACGCAGACCAGCGCCTATATCACGCTGGCCGACGTCAAGCAGCTGGTCCTGGAAAGCGAGGACTTCAAGGTCCTCGATGCCAAGAGCGGTGAAGACCTGACCCGAAGCATCCTGCTGCAGATCATTCTGGAAGAAGAGGCGGGCGGTGCGCCGCTGTTTTCGTCGGTCATGCTGTCGCAGATCATCCGGTTCTACGGGCATGCGATGCAGGGCATGATGGGCTCGTATCTCGAGAAGACGATGGGTGCCTTCGTCGAGATCCAGAGCAAGATGCAGGATCAGTCCAAGGCGTTCTACGACCCCAAGGGGATGCCCAGCCCCGAGATGTGGACCCAGTTCATGTCGGTGCAGACACCGATGATCCAGACGATGATGAGCAACTACATCGAGCAGAGCAAGAACCTGTTCGTGCAGATGCAGGATCAGATGCAGCAGCAGGCGCGCTCGATGTTCCATACCTTCCCCTTCCAGGGGACACCGGGCGACAAGAAGTAGCGCGCCGGCTAGAATCCGGGTCTCCAAAGCGAATCCCACGCCGCCTTCGGGCGGCGTTTTCACATGACCCAGAAATCCATCGCGCCTTTGCGGCGCCGCGCCCGGACATCCGACCGGGCGCCGCGTGTCGGCTTCGTCTCACTCGGCTGTCCCAAGGCGCTGGTCGACTCGGAGCGGATCGTCACCCAGTTGCGCGCCGAGGGCTACGACATCTCGCCCAGCTATGCCGATTCGGATCTGGTCGTGGTCAACACCTGCGGCTTCATCGACGATGCGGTCGCCGAGTCGCTGGATGCGATCGGCGAGGCGCTGGCCGAGAACGGCAAGGTGATCGTCACCGGCTGCCTCGGCGCCAAGACCGGCACCGACGGCGGCAATCTGGTGGCCGGCATCCACCCGAAGGTCCTGGCCGTGACGGGGCCGCATGCGCTGGCCGAGGTGATGGGACACGTCCACCTGCACCTGCCCAAGCCGCACGACCCGTTCATCGACCTGGTGCCCGAGGCGGGCGTGAAGCTGACACCGCGCCACTACGCCTATCTGAAGATCTCGGAGGGCTGCAATCACCGCTGCGCGTTCTGCATCATCCCGTCGATGCGGGGCGATCTCGTCAGCCGGCCGATCGGCGAGGTGATGCGCGAGGCCGAGGCACTGGTCAAGGGCGGCGCGCGCGAGCTGCTGGTCATCTCTCAGGACACCAGTGCCTACGGGGTCGATCTCAAGTACCGCACCGACTTCGTCGCCGGCCGGCCGGTCAAGACGCGAATGCTCGAACTGGCGCGCGAACTGGGCGAACTGGGCGTGTGGATTCGCATGCATTACGTGTATCCGTATCCCAGTGTCGACGGCGTGATCGAGCTGATGGCGGCGGGCAAGGTGCTGCCCTACCTCGACGTGCCTTTCCAGCATGCCCATCCCCGGGTGCTCAAGGCGATGAAGCGCCCGGCCTCGGGTGAACACAACATCGAGCGCATCCGCGCCTGGCGCGCTGCCTGCCCCGATCTGACCATCCGCAGCACCTTCATCGCCGGATTTCCCGGCGAGACCGAGGCCGAGTTCGAATACCTGCTCGATTTCCTGCGCGAGGCCGAGCTCGACCGCGTCGGCTGCTTCGCCTATTCACCGGTCGAAGGCGCCACCGCCAACGACCTTCCGGGAGCTCTTCCCGATGAGGTGCGCGAGGAGCGTCGCGCCCGCTTCATGGAGGTCCAGGCCGCGATCAGCCGTCAGCGCATCAAGCGCTTCGTCAAGCGGACACTTGATGTGCTGATCGACGAGCTGCACGTGGCCGAGGATGGCGAGCTGATTCAGGCGGTCGGGCGCTCGGCCGCGGATGCCCCAGAGATCGACGGGCGCGTGATGGTGCGCCCACACGCTTCGCTGCGCGTCGGCGAGTTCGCGCGCGTGCGAATCACACGCGCCGACGAGCACGACCTGTACGGGTCGGTGGCTCGCTGAATCTTCGGATCGGCGTCTCGCCGAGCTTGTACGGCTCGGCGGGCGAACTGCGTCCCGTCACCACAGCCGGGCGGTGAACAGCGCGATGCACAACCCCCAGCCGATCGTCCAGACGACGCTGCGCAGGGCGGCGCGATCGGCCAGGTACAGCGCCAGGTAGATCAGCCGCGCCACCACGAAGGCGATGGCCAGCGCGTCGATGCGGGGCTGGGGCACCGTCATGAATTGCGCCGACAGAACCGCCGCCGCGAAGAACGGGAACGCCTCCCAGGCGTTGGCCTGCGCGGCGTTCGCCCGCGCCCGGAAGCCGGTCTGGCGGGCCAGCCAGTCGCGCGGATTGTGGTTGTCATAGCCCTTGAAGCCGGCCTTGGCGATCGATGCCGAGACGATGGGCAGGATTCCGGCAATGAGGATGCAAGCTATGGCGATGGTCATCGGGATGCTTTCAGGGGCGGTGAGAGGCTCGGCGAGAGGGTCGGTGGTGCACTTCGATGCTGCACTTCGATGCTGCACTTCGATGCTGCACTTCGATGCTGCGCTCAGGGGCGCACCGCCGGGGTCTCGATCGGCATGCCGGCCGCCCGCGTCTGCAGATGCAGTTCGAGTTCCGTGTGCTCGATCGAATCGAAGGCGAAGGGCTCGGCGCGCACGCCGGTCATGCAGTTGCGCAGGCGCCTTTGCAGCGATCCCATCGACTGCCATTCGAGCCGATAGATCGGGTACCCGGTCGGATGGCCCTGCGGTATCCGGCTGGCCCCGAGCTGCCGGCCCGCCAGCGTGTCGTGACAGTCCCGGCAGGCGAAGTTCAGCTGGCCGATCCGCTGCTCGTAGCGCG
>DAONCJ010000555.1:0-3115 GCA_035401985.1 Burkholderiaceae bacterium
CAGCACGATGGTCGGCAGGTCGACGGCGCGCGCCAGCTCGGCTACCCCGACTGTCCGGATGCCAACGAACCATGGGGCTGGGGCAGCGGGCCGCATCCGATGAACAAGATCGGCCGCTTGCGCATCTCGTGCGCCATCGGCTATCTGGCGCCGGCCCGCGCGCGTTCGAACCTGAACATCCGGCCCGCGACAATGGTCCTGCGGCTGCTCATGGAAGGCGGGCGCTGCACCGGCGTGGTGGTGCGCAACCCGGATGGCAGCGTCGACACCCTGCATGCGAAGCTTGTCGTGGTGTCGGCCGGCGCCCTGCTCTCGCCCGCCATCCTCATGCGCTCGGGCATCGGGCCGCGGGCACAGCTCGAAGCGCTGGGGATACCGGTGATGCGCGACGTTCCCGGTGTCGGCCAGAACCTGTCCGATCATCCGGCGCTGTCGGTCAGCTGCGTGCCGCGCGACCCGTCGCTGATCGACCACGATTCGCCGATCATCCAGACCATCCTGCGCTACACCGCCGCCGGCTCGTCGCTGCGCAACGATCTGCAGATCGAGATGCTGAGCTTCAACGGCCGGCGCGGCGACGGAACCTTCGGCATTGCCGCCGTGCTCGAATACCAGCATGGGCGCGGTGAACTGCGCCTTGCATCGGCCGACCCCGATGCGGCGCCGATCATCGACAACCGCTTCTGCGAAGACGGGCGCGATCTGTCGCGGCTGGTGCAGTGCTTCAAGGACACGCTGGCCTTCACCCGCACCGAGGCGATCGCCCCGCTGATCGAGCGCATCGGCTTTCCGCGGCAGGCTTCGCTGGACAGCGTGCGCCACCGCGAAACCCTCGGTCTGAGCGATGACGACATCGCGGCGCTGTGCCGTCGCTTCGCCGGCAGTGGCTATCACCCCTGCGGCACGGTCAAGATGGGTCCGGCCAGCGATGCGATGGCGGTGGTCAATCAGTACGGGCAATGCCACACCGTCGAGCAGCTCGTGGTGGCCGATGCGTCGATCATGCCCGGCGTGCCGCGGGCGAATACCAACCTCACCTGCATCATGATCGGCGAGAAGGTCGGAGAATGGCTGCGCACGCGCCCTGCCCTGTACGGGCTCTGAGCCGGCACCTGCCACGTCGTCACTCGAAGGGAAATCGTTCAGCATGACAATCGATCTGATCATCCGCGATGCGCAGGTGCTCGATGGCAACGGCGGGCCGGCCTTCGTCGCCGACGTCGAGGTGGACGCGGGCCGCATCCGGCATGTCGGCAGCACCACGGCCAGCGCACGCACCGAAATCGATGCGCGCGGCGCCCACCTGGCGCCCGGATTCATCGATGTTCATTCGCATGATGACGGCGCCTTCATCCGCCATCCCGGGATGGGGTTCAAGCTGTCGCAGGGCGTGACCACCTGCGTGTGCGGCAATTGCGGATTCAGCGCGATCCCGGCGCTCCCGGGGGTCGACCAGGCCAACGCCAGCGGCGGCATCCTGGCCGGCCTCGAAGGAACGTTCAGCGATCTGAACGGGTACTTCGCGCATGCCGCAGCCCAGGGTCCGGCGATCAACGCGATCATGCTGGTCGGCCACAACACGGTGCGTGCCATGGTGATGGGCTTCGAGCAGCGGGCGCCGACCGCGCCCGAACTTTCGAAGATGCGCACGTTGGTGGTCGAGGCCTTCGAGCAGGGCGCCTGCGGGTTTTCCACCGGGCTCATCTACCGTCCCGGGCGATGGAGCCACACCGAAGAAGTGATCGAACTGGCCAGTGCCGCGCGCGACTTCGACGCGCTGTATACCACCCACATGCGCAATGAGGGCGACAAGCTGCTCGAGGCGGTCGACGAGACTCTGGAAATCGGCCGCGAGGCCGGTGTGCACGCCCACATTTCCCATCACAAGTCGGCAGGCCGCCCGAACTGGGGCAAGGTACGGGAGTCCCTGGCCAGGGTCGACGCGGCGCGCGCCGCCGGCCAGCGAGTCACGCTCGACATCTATCCCTACACCGCGGGCAGCGGCCGCATGATCGAGTACTTCAATCTGAACGACGTGAACCGCGACCTGGCCGAGGTGATCCGCATCGCGAGTTGCCCGGCGTTTCGCGAGTTCGAAGGCCGGATGCTGGTGGACATCGCAGCCGAACGCGGCATCGATGTCACGGACGCGGTGAAGCTGGTGCTGACGGCGCCGGGCGGTGACCGCACCATCTGCATCCAGTTCATCATCGACGAAGCCGACATCGAGACCAACCTGCGCTATCCCGACATGATGATCGGCAGCGATGGCATTCCCGACCTGCGCGGGCGCCCGCACCCCCGGCTGTTCGGCACCTTCCCGCGCGTGCTGGGCGAGTATGTGCGACGCCGGGGCATCCTCACGCTGCCCGAGGCGGTACGACGGATGACCTCGGTCAGTGCCGACACCTTCGGCCTCGTCGACCGCGGCCGCATCGAGCCGGGCCGCTTCGCGGACCTGGTGCTGTTCGACGCGGACGCGATTTCAGACACCGCCACTTACGACGACCCCAAGCAGGAGGCGAGCGGTGTGAAGACAGTGGTGGTCAACGGGCGCGTGGCATTCCAGGACGGCGTGCACACGGGCGTGGCTGCGGGACACATGTTGCGCTATCGGCGCAGCGCATGGACACAGGAGCAAGGGCAATGAGCATCCAGCATGATCTGATCATCCGGGGCGGCACCGTGGCCGACGGCACAGGCGCGGCGCTTCGCGAGGCCGACATCGCCGTCGACGGCGGGCGCATCACCGCGGTCGGAAAGGCGGTGGGCGCAGGTCGAGAAGAGATCGACGCGCGCGGGAAGCTCGTCACCCCGGGCTTCGTCGATGTGCACACGCATTACGACGCCCAGGCCATGTGGGACAGCCGGCTGCAGCCCTCGAGCTGGCACGGCGTGACCACCGCGGTGATGGGCAATTGCGGGGTCGGCTTTGCGCCGGTGCGCGCCGGCGACCGGGATCGGCTGATCGAGCTGATGGAGGGCATCGAAGACATTCCCGGCGCAGTGCTCAGGAAAGGACTGGACTGGTCCTGGGAGAGCTTCGGGCAGTACCTCGATGCGGTCGACCAGCGCCCGCGCGACATGGACCTTTGTGCGCAGTTGCCGCATGGCG
>DAONCJ010000556.1:0-3114 GCA_035401985.1 Burkholderiaceae bacterium
ACAGTCGACCAGGCCGTGCTCGTCGAACAGCAGGTGCGGCTCGCCGGATCGCTGGAACAGGGTGCGGAAGCGCTCCTCGGCCTGTCGGGCCTCGGTGATGTCGCGCACGATGCCGGTGAACAGCCGCTCGCCCTGATCCAGCACCTCGCTGACCGCGAGATGCACCTCGAGCGGGCGCCCGTCGCGGCGGTGGGTCTGCATGACCCGGCCGCGGCCGATCACGCTGCTTTGCCCGCCGGCCATGTAGCGCAGCACATGCTTCTGATGATCGCTGGCGAAGGGCGTGGGCAGCAGCGTGTCGAATGGCTTGCCGATCGCCTCGGCCGGAGTCACCCCGAAGATCTGTTCCGCGGCCTGATTGAAGTCGCGGACAATGCCGCGCGAGTCCATCGTGATGATGCCGTCGGCGGCGTTGTCGACGATGTTGCGCAGCCTGCGTTCCTGGGTCGCCGCGAGCGCCTCGCTGCGATGGCGCCGTGCCACCGCCTTCAGCGCAATGCGGGTGTAGAAGAACACGGCCAGCAGGATGCCCGCCATCACCCCGACCGGCACCGACAGGTCGCGCAGACGCCGGTCGGTCAGCACTGAGCGCGCGATGCGCACCTCGACGACTGCCGGAAAGTCGGCCGTGGTGTCGAAGTGGGCGAGCCACTTCGAACCATCGCCCAGGGTGTCCGTGAACTGGCCGGTCTCGCGCTCGGGAATGAAGCGCGTGAAGATCGGGTGCAGGTCAAGGCGCGACTGAACGCTCGACGCGCTTGCGGCGAGCAGCGGGCCGTCGTACCGATAGAGGCTGAGCACTTCCGAATCGTCGGCCGCCAGGAACTGCAGTTCGTTCATCAGGCTGTCGGTGCCGATGACCGCGACCAGTTGCGGACTCTCGGGGCGCGGGTCCAGCGAGCGGGTCAGCGTGATGAAACCCTGCCGTGCAAACGCAGCCCCCTGGACGGGCTTTTTATCGCCCGACAGCGTGCGGCCCTGCGAAGGCAGCCCGATCCGCATGCGACCGTCGCGCGGCTGCTTGAGGAAGTCGTAGCCATCGAGCCGGACCGGCTTGTCGCGGCGCCGCGATGAAGCGATCACCCGGCCCTCGCTGTCGACCAGGGCCAGTTCGCGAACCACCAGATTGGTCCGGTTGGACGATTCGAGCACCACCTGGGTCGCGACCGCATCGCCGGTCTTCAGCGTCTCGCGCAGGGGGTGCTCGATCTGCTCGATGGTGCTCTGGATCGACGCGAGGCTGCGATTGACCTCCTTGGCCAGGATGCGCGAGAGCGTGCGGGCACGCCCTTCGATCTCGGTTTCGATCGTGCGTTCGAGCGAGATCACATGCGCCGCGGTCGCCGCGGCCACGACCAGAGCGACTACCACGCCGCCCAGGCGGATGGCCGTCTCCAGGCGCAGTCCCTGCTGGGACCGTCCCGGTGATCCCCCTGGCGAGGATCCCGTCGGTGTCATTTCAGAAGGACGATCGGGTCCAGCTTGAAGGTCCGGGCTGCGCTCATGAGGCGGCCATCGCGCTTGATGTCGGCGACGAACTGATCCACCCGCGCCAGCCACGCGTCTTCACCCGGCGCGACCGCATAGGCGTAGCCCAGCGGACTGAGCGGCTTTTCGGGCGCGATCACACGCGCCCAGTCCGCGTTGTCCAGCACACGCCGGCTGTACGGGTAGTCGGTCATGAACACATCGATTCGCCCGGCCTGCAGTTCGCGTTCGCGCGTGCTGGGCGGCTTGACGGAGACCATCTCCGCCTGGAGGAGGGCCTTTTTCATGATCGGCTCCATGAAGGTGCCGGCCTGCACGCCGACCACGTGACCTGCCTTGTCGATGTCGTTCCAGCCCTGCAGCGACGGGTGGGTCTTGGTGGTGACGGCCCAGATGTCGCTGCGCAGATAGGGCTGCGAGAACCGGACCTTGGCCGCCCGGTCCGGCAGTACGGCGACCCCGAACATCGCGATGTCGCACCGGTCGCCGAGCAGGTCGCCGATGAAGTTCGGGAAGCTTGAGTCGATGTAGCTGACCTTCACGCCCAGGTCGCGCGCGAACTGCGCCGACAGCACCTGGTCGATGCCCGACAACTCGCCGCTCTTGGGGTTGCGGAACGTGATGCCGTAATACTCGGGCCAGATGCACACACGCAACTGCCCTGCAGCCTTGATCCGGTCCAGGCGCGCGGCGCCAGGCTGCGCGGCCGCCGACGGGGTCGGTCCGGCGAATGCGGTCACAAGGGTGGCTGCCAGTGCGAGGCAGGAGAGCAGGCGTTTCATTGGGCATCCTCGGTCATCGGGCGCACCGCCACCGGGTCCGGTCCGTTCGTCTGACTCTATCAAGGCGGGCCGGCGGGCTATGCGCCGAAATGCGGGGCAATTTCTCCGGATTCCCGCGGCCCGGGTCGCCCGCGAGATCGATCATAGCGGCGGCACAGTGTCCCGCCCGCACCGGGGGACCGGCCGCACGACAGCCGGTTGGCTGTCTGCGACCGGGGGCTAGTCAGCGGTGCGGCGTGGCCTCACTTCAGGATGCGCACCAGGTTGTGATGGGCGTCGGTGAAGGTGGGCAGGCCAGGCAGGTCGTCGATTTCCACCGCCCCCTTGGCCAGGGCGCCGCTTTTCAGCAGGGCCTTGTTGCGGCTCACCACCACCTGGTCGGTGGCCGAGTACCAGTAGGTGTAGTCATCGGCAGCGGGCGGCGTGTCGGAGACGAGCACCGCGTGCATGCCGACTTCAGCGGCGAGCTTCTTGATGACCGGCGGCAGATTGACGAAGCGGTTGGTGGCCTGGAAGACGATCACGCCGTCCTCCTTGAGGTGGCGCGCGTACAGGGCCATCGCTTCGCGGGTGATCAGGTGCATCGGTATCGAATCGCCCGAGAACGCATCGATGCCCATCACGTCGTAGCGGCGCGGCTCTTCGCGTTCCAGCGAAAGTCGCCCGTCGCCCATCACCACGTCGATTTTCGCGCCGCTGTCGGCCATCAGCGTGAACTCGATTTTTGCGATGTCGACCACCTTCTGGCTGATCTCATAGAACACCATCGAATCGCCCGGCCGCCCCTAAGCGGCCAGCACGCCGGCGCCCAGCATGCCGCAGGCGACGAAGGGTTCGACCAACA
>DAONCJ010000557.1:0-3113 GCA_035401985.1 Burkholderiaceae bacterium
ATGCCGAGCACCGAACTGCGCAGCACCGCAGGCACGGGCCGCGACGCAACCGCCATGGCGACGCCTGACCCGCAGCAGGCCAGCGCAAAACCGATGAGCAGACCGGCACCGATCACCACACCGAAAAAGCCGGTGGCTGTCGCGAGCGCCAGCATGCCGAGCACGAACGCCACGGCCCCCGCCAGCATCACCGGGCGAAAGCCCACCCGCGCCGCCCAGGCTCCGGCAAACGGCTGCAGGACACCCCAGGCGAGGTTCTGGATCGCAATGGCCAGCGTGAAGTCGGCAACCGCCATCGAAAGGTCGCGCACCGCGGGCTGCACGAACAGCCCGAGGCTCTGGCGCAGGCCCATGATGAGACTCAACATCACCGCGGCCGATATGAGGATCGACGCAACGGGCCGCAGGCTGGCGTATTTGTTCATCGGGGGATCGTACAGGCGATTGGAAAATCGCGTTGCCGCCACCCGGCGGAGCGGTTCGAATGCAGGGTCCGACTCGAGTCGGACCCGGTCCGACGAGGGCGCCTGTCGATCAGTGCGCCCGCGGTCAGTCAGTGCGCCGTGTCGAGATCGTCGTCCGACCAGCCGGCGCCGGCTGCTTCGCGGTTGCGGTCCTGCTCGCGCTGGCGGTCGAGGAAGCGGGCTTCGTCCTCGTTGATCATCCGGCCCATGATGATGCTGTGGCGGCGGCGCGCCAGACTGCCCGAGGCGGCCCGTTCGGCGGCCCGCAGAGCGGCCGACGGATCGATCATGAACATCAGCGCAGCGCTGGGAACGGTGTCCTGGGCATTCGATTCCATGAGAGCTCCTCGGAGGTTCGGTGGACGTTCGGTGGGTGTGAAGCCATGGTGCCGCGCGCACTTGCGAACGGAAATACGACTGAAGCGGTAGCCCTCATGGAACACCCGCCGAACAAGTGGCGTTGACGCGGGCTCGCGCGAGGCTCGACACTCCCGGCTCTGTCCCGTCGGCGTGTGCCACGGGCTACTCATCGACACAAGGACTACTGCAATGGCAGGCAATGCTTTCGGCAAGATCGGCTTCATCGGGCTGGGCGTGATGGGCGAGCCGATGTGCCGCAACCTGGCGCGCAAGTCCGGTCTGCCGGTGATCGGCCTGGACCGCGACCCGGCCCCGCTTCAGCGGCTGGCGGGCGACGCGGTGACCGCCGCCGGCTCGGTGGCCGAGGTTGCCGCGGCCTGCGACGTGATCTTCCTGTCCCTGCCCTCCGGCGAGATCGTCGACGCCATCGCGCGCCAGGCCGGCGGCCTGCTCGCCGGCGCACGTGCAGGCCAGGTTATCGTCGACCTGAGCACTTCAGACGTCACGATGACACGGGCGCTGGCCCGCGAATTCGCGGCCCGTGGCGCGCTGCTGATCGACGCGCCGGTGGCGCGCACACGTGCGGCCGCCGAGGCCGGCACCCTGTCGGTGATGGTCGGCGCCACCGAGGCGGACTACGAACGCGTGCGCCCGCTGATCGCCACCTTCGCCAGCGACATCTCGCTGTGCGGACCGGTGGGTTGCGGTCAGGTGGTCAAGATCCTGAACAACATGGTGCTGTTCGAGACGGTGGTCGCCTTGTCCGAAGCCAAAGCCATCGGCGAGCGTGCCGGCGTGCCCGCCGACCTGCTGTTCGATGTGCTGTCCAAGGGCTCGGCCGACAGCTTCGCGCTGCGCAGCCATGGCATGAAGGCGATCGTGCCGGGCGAGTTCCCCGAGCGGGCGTTTTCGGTGCGCTATGCGCACAAGGACCTGCGCTATGCGCTGGCGCTTGCCGAGCAGACCGGTGTGGACGCCCGGTCAGCGCGCCTGGTCGACGGCTGGTTCGAGCAGGCGACCGCGGCCGGGCTGGGAGATCTGTACCACCCGGTGATCAGCCGGGAGATCGGCAAGAAGCGCTGAGCAGGCCGGGGATCGCGGCGCCCCGCTGGCGCCGCGCGGCCGCGGACCCGGGGCGGCCCGCGTGGGCTCATTCAAAGGCGCCGCTGCTCCTCGATCCGCGCCACCATCGACTTCAGGTCCGCCCTCAGTTGCTGGACCTCTGCATGCAAGGCGTCTATCGACTGCTGCCCCGCGATGGCCGCCTTCCCGCTGGCCGCATCGCTGTCGACCAGATAAGAAGCAATCTTCGCGGTGACGTAGCCAAAAACCGCGAAGGCGTACGTCGCCAGGGCCAGGCACAGCAGCCGCCCTTCGAGGGACTTCGGCCAGACTTCGCTGCCCATCGTGGTCATGATCATCGCCGTCCACCAGAGCGCCGTGCCATAGCTGTCGAGCTGCCCGCCCTCCGGGCCGCTCTCGAAGGCGACCATGCCGGCTGCACCGGCAAACGTGACGAGCAGCGTCATCAGCACCACGTAACCGAAGCCATGGCTGGATAGCGTGCTGCCCAGAGCCCGGGTGCCGCGATTCAGCGAGGTGACGACGCGGAACAGGCGCAGGCCGCGAACCGCCCTGGCGTAACGCAGAAGTCGAAGTACACGCGCCACGCGAAACACACGGAAGGCCGGAACCAGCAGCGCAATCGCGGTGAGCCAGTTCCGCCGCAAATACGTCATCTTCTGCGGCGCGAGCGTCAGCTTGACAGCGAAATCGACGATGAACACGGCCCAGATCGCCGTCGACAGCGTGCCCAATATCGGGCGTTCGTTGCCCGTGAGTTCCAGCACGAGGAGTGCGAGCCAGGCGAACGAGAGCAGCAGCATCGGCGTCTCGAGCCAGTTCTCCAGGCGCTGGAGCAATTCCAGCCGCTCGCGATCGATTCGGCGTTTGCTGACCTTCGCCTTCGGCATCATGGGCAGGTCCCTCTGGGGCAACCGGAAACCCCCGGGGTGCGGGCAAACCGCGGGCCAGGCGCGCTGAGAGCGCTGTCCTGCCGTGGCGTCTCGGACCCGATGCGTCTGTCGGCTGATCCGGTTGCCGCGACGGCGGCAGCACCGGTCAGAGCGCGGTTCTCTTCCCAGCGTAGCTGCGCTTCCAGTGTGTGAACCGGCGAAACAACGCCCCGAACGCCCGCACGGCGACAAAATAGACCCACTTCGGCGCAAAGCGATCGTCGGGAATTCCGAATACGATGTCGGCGATGCAGAACTTGGGCGTGCAGCCGTC
>DAONCJ010000558.1:0-3113 GCA_035401985.1 Burkholderiaceae bacterium
GACGATCGAGCGCCGCGCTGCGCTGGTCGAGCGCCTGTATGCCGAACCGGCGGCCGACGACGTGATCCGGATCGACTGACGTCGGGGTCACCGGGCCGGGGCATGGCCGCTCGCGAGTGTCCCGACGGGGCATTCCCGGGAGCCCGCCGCCATGTCACGGGATTCAACCATCCGGGGCGCCACGCAGTGATATCGTGCCGGCCGGTGCCCGTTTGTCGCCTGCCGGATCCCCGGCAGCAGGGCGCTGCAAGCCAGGACCCCCATGAGTCACTTCACCCGGATGCTGCTCGCCACGTGGTGCTTCGCGCTGGCGCTCGCGGGCTGCGATCAGGTCGCCCAGACCGAACTGAAAGTCGGTGAATCGACCGCCGACGACGTCCGCCGCCTGATGGGCAAGCCCGACATGGTCTGGGCCGAAAACGACGGCCGCGAGTTTCTCGACTATCCGCGTGCGCCCAGCGGCTATGTCACTTACCGGGTCGAGATCGGGCCCGATGGCCGCTACCGGGGCATGCGCAACCTGCTGGTCGACGAACGCTTCCGCCAGGTCAATGCCGGCATGACCCGCGACGACATCTATCAGCTGCTGGGCAAGCCGACCCAGAAGACGCCGTTCCCGCTGAAGAACGAGGAAGTCTGGAGCTGGCGCCACAAGGCCGATGGCCAGACGGTGGCGCTGTTCAACATCCACCTGGACATGGAGGGCCGTGTGAAGACCACCAGCCAGACGATGGACATGAGCACCCACGGCGGTTGATCCAGGCGCTCAATTGCGCCGCGCCCGCTGCACCTGCGGCGCGCTCACCGGTGCGGCGGCGTTGCCCCAGGCGCTGCGCACGTGCGTCAGAACAGCGGCGATCGCGTCGTCGTCGAGCTGATGACTGAACGGCGGCATCCCGAAGGGGCGCGGGTTGCCCGCGGTCGACGGTGCGAATCCCCCGGCCAGCACGATGGCCAGCAGGTTCTGCGGCGAGTCCATCGTGACGGCACGGTTGCCTGCCAGGCGGGGATAGCTGCCCCGACCCTCGCCCTGATCGCCATGGCAGTCGGCGCAATGCCGGCGATACAGCGCGTCTCCCTGCCGTGGCGGTGTCGGCACGGCCGCTGCCGTGCCGGCGGGTGCCGGGTGCCGGGGCAGCGATTTCAGATACACCGCCATGGCCCTCAGATCCGCATCGTCCAGGTACTGCGTGCTTCGGTAGACCACTTCGGCCATCGGCCCGACCACGGTCGCGCCGGTCGACACGCCCGTCTTGAGCAGGCGGACGATCTCCTCGATCGGCCAGTCGGCAACGCCGGCCTCGCGGGGGCTGGCCAGCGATGGCGCGTACCAGTTGCTCGCGGGGACCTGGCCGCCACTCAGTGCTTCGCCGTCGCGGGTGGCCCCGAATGCGTTGCGTTCGGCGTGGCAGGCGTCGCAGTGGCCCAGTCCGCGCACCAGGTAGGCGCCGCGGTTCCACTCGGCTGAGCTCGCGGTGTCCTGCGGCAGGGCGCCGGGTTTGAAGAACAGCGCACGCCATGCGGCCAGCGCCCACTGCGTGCCGAATGGAAACCGAAGCGTGTGCGCCCGGTTGGGCCGGCTGGCGGGAGGCAGGGCGCGCAGGTAGGCCAGGATCGCGTCGCTGTCCGTCCGGCTGATGCGCGTGTAGTTGGGGTAGGGGAAGGTCGGGTTGAGCAGGCGCCCGTCGCGTGAACGGCCCTCGTGCATCGCCCGCCAGAAGTCCTCGGCCGACCAGGATCCGATGCCGGTTGCCGGATCGGGCGTGAGATTGCTGCTGTAAACGGTTCCGAACGGCGTGCCGATGGCGCGACCGCCGGCAAACGGGGGGGAGTCCGGTGCGGTATGGCAGGCGCCGCAGTTTCCCGCCCGCGCGAGGTACTCACCGCGAGCCGTGGCCGTTGCGGCCGCAGACAATGTCGTCGCCGTCGCTGCAGCCGATGCCGTCGCTGCAGCCGATGCCGACGCAGCCGGCATATTCCCCGGCGGGGCGCCCGCTGACGGCGACGATGGGATCGAGCCGCAGGCGGTGGGCGGCGGCTTTTCGGCGAAAGGTGCCGGTCGGGTGTTGCGCGGGAGCGGCTGCGATGCCAGCCAGGTCGAGACGGCGGCGACATCCTCGGGCGTCAGGCGCCGGGCGACCTCAGCCATGCAGTCGGGATGGGCCGCGCGACGCTGGCCGGTCTTCCAGGCGCCGAGTTGCCCGTTCAGGTAGTCGCGCGGCAGACCCAGCAGCCCCGGCACGGCGGGCTGAACGCCCGTGAGTGCCGAACCGTGACAGCCGCTGCAGGCAGCGATGCCGTGGGCCGGGTCGCCCAGGCGGACCAGCGCTTCGCCCCGTTGCAGCAGCGTCGGACTTGCCCCGGTGATCTGCGGCGCGGGATAGGGCGGTTCCAGCCCGGCAAAGTGGCCGGCAATTTCGCGCAGATAGCCGTCGCCCAGGTTCTCCAGCAGACCCGTCATCAGCGGGTAATGACGGCGCCCTTCGCGAAAGCCGACCAGCTGGTTGTACAGATAGCCGGCCGGCTTGCCGGCGATGCGGGGCAGATAGCCCTGATTGCTGGCTCTGCCTTCATCGCCGTGGCAAGTGGTGCAGGCCCGCACGCGTTCGGCCAGCGTGTCGGTCACCGGCCGGGCCGGCGCTTGCGCGGCCGACGTGCCGGTCAGGCCGGCTACGAGCAACAGGATGGCACCGAGCAGCCGAAACCCTGTGCCCAAGGCGCGGAGCGGGCTGCCAGCCAGCGATTGCCCCATTCCGGGATGCTGACCGGCTCGTGTAAAAAAGGGCGAAAAGGTCTGCATCATTGTCGTCAACCGATCCTTCGGTCCGCGCGTTCTTGGACCACGCAGACATGCAGTCTGTGACAACACTTCAGGATCTCTGACATGACAAAAACCCTTATCGCCGCCGCCCTGATCGCCCTGTCGGGTGCCGCTTTCGCCCAGGCAACCGCCACTCCCGCCGCTCCGGCTGCTGCTCCTGCCGCTGCCGCCCCCAAGGCTGCCGCTCCCGCCGCCGCTGCCCCCGCCGCCGCCGCCGCTGACAAGAAAGCCGACATGCCCAAGGCCAAAGCCAAGGCCAAGAAAGCCAAGAAAGCCGCCAAGCCGGCCGCTG
>DAONCJ010000559.1:0-3105 GCA_035401985.1 Burkholderiaceae bacterium
TGGCAGACAGGACGCGCCATCACCTATTGCGGCGGTGGCATCGCGGCCAGCATCTCGGCCTTCGTGCTCGAGATGCTCGGCCATCCCGACTGGTCGCTGTACGACAATTCGCTGCTCGAATGGTCGGCGAATCCGGCGCTGCCGATGGAGTTGCCGCTCGAGCGGGGCCGCTCCGTGTGACATTCCCTGGCGACAGCCCTGGCCGGGTCATCGTCAGACCGGCCGGGTTGCGCCCCTCGTATCCGGCGCGCCAGGCGCCCTCTGCCCCGACATTTCATCGTCTCACCCGATTCACTCACGAAAGCACGACCCATGATCGAACTTGCCCGCGGACAGCGCGAGCTGGAACTCGAAGAACGCACCGCCCGCTTCATCCGCGAAGTGGTGATTCCCTATGAGAAGGACCCGCGGATCGACCACCACGGCCCGACCGACGAACTGCGCCGCGAACTGCAGGCCAAGGCACGCGCCGCCGGCCTGCTCGCACCCCAGGTCGAACCCGAATGGGGAGGCTACGGACTGAATCACCGCGAGACGGCCACGGTGCTGCGCGCCTGCGGCTACTCGATGCTCGGACCGGTGGCGATGAACTGCATGGCGCCCGACGAGGGCAACATGCACATCTTCCAGAAGGTGATGACGGCCGAACAGAAAGAGCGCTGGCTGCGCCCGCTCGCCGCCGGCGACATCCGGTCGGCGTTCATGATGACCGAGCCCGACGAGGGGGCCGGCTCGGACCCGTCGATGATGACCACCACCGCCACGCTCCAGGGCGATCACTGGGTGATCAACGGACGCAAGTGGCTGATCACGGGCGCCGGCGGAGCAAGCCTGGCCATCATCATGGCGCGCACCAGCGGCGGCGCCACGATGTTCCTGACCGACATGGACACGCCTGGCATCCACGTCGATCGCACGCTGGACACGATCGACCGGTCGATGCCTGGCGGCCACGCGGTGGTCAGACTGACCGATGTGCGGGTGCCGGTGTCGCAGGTGCTGGGCGAGGTCGATCTGGGCTTCAAGTACGCGCAGATCCGCCTGGCACCGGCGCGCCTGACGCACTGCATGCGCTGGTGGGGTTCAGCCAAGCGTGCTCACGACATCGCCGTCGCTTATGCCTGCCAGCGCAAGGCGTTCGGCAAGCAGCTGATCGACCACGAGGGCGTCGGCTTCATGCTGGCCGACAATGAAATCGACCTCAAGCAGGCCGAGCTGACGATCGACTGGTGCGCCTGGGTGCTCGACCAGGGACACCCGGGCACCGCCGAGTCCAGCCTCGCGAAGGTGTCCGTGTCCGAAGCGCTGTACCGCGTGGCCGACCGCTGCGTTCAGGTCCTGGGCGGCATGGGCGTCACCGGCGACACGCCGGTGCAGCAGATCTTCCGCGACATCCGCGCCTTCCGGATCTACGACGGCCCCTCGGAAGTGCATCGCTGGTCGATCGCCAAGCGGCTGAAGAAGGAATGGCGGCCGGCCAGCTGAGGTCGCCGCAGGCCAGGCTGGGCGGGCCGGCGCTTCGCTGGCCGGTGCATCGCTGGCCCTCGACCTCGCCCGCCCTGTCCCGCCCCCCTACCAGCGCGTGCCGACCGACAGGAACAGCCGCGTCTGGTAGCGCTCCACCGAACGCTCGCTGCGCAGGCCGCCGGCCGAATCGGCATCGACGCGCTCGCGCAGCTTGCGGGCGTTGGTCAGATTGGACACGCCAAGGCGCCAGTAGCCCAGCCCCGAGATCAGCTGGCCGACATACGCGTCCAGGCTGACATACGAATGCTCGCGACCGCGGGTGACGGTGTTCGAGCCGATGTCGGAGGCCCCGGTGAAGCTCACCGAGCCGCCGCCGAAAAAGCCTGATGTGCGCGGCATAGGCCGGGCCAGGTTCAGATTGAGCAGGTAATGCGCCTGACCCGGAATCCGTCCGCTGTAGCCCTGATCGCCCTGCAGCCGGGACTGCAGCAGGCTGGCGGTGGCGCCAAGGTTCCAGCCGGGCGCGCCAACCGCCGCGAGATCTGTCTTCAGGTCGCCTTCCACCCCCCACACCATCGCACGGCCCAGGTTCTCGGGCCGCTGCAGCCAGCGGCCGTTGATTTCGGTGGTGCGCCGGATGATCAGGTCGTCGATCGCGCGCACGAACACATTGAGGCCCGCCTGGCCCCGGTTGGCCAGCCGCTTCTCGACGCCTGCATCGAAGCTGAAGGTGCTCTCCGCCTTCAGCGCCGGATTGCCGATGGTGTCGGGCCGGGTCGGCGAATTCACCCCGAGGCTGGGCGTGATGCGGTCGATCGTGTCGGCCAGCGCGGGAATCCGGCTGGTCCGCGCGAGATTGGTCCGGAACTGCAGGCCGTCGGCCAGCGGAGTGCGGGTGTGCAGCGACGGCTGCCACTGCGTGCGGTTCTCGTCCTGGCTGATGCCATCGAAGCGGCTGCTGCGTGCCAGGGATTCGAGCCGCAGGCCGGCAGTCAGCGTCGTATTGGCCGGCAGGCCCCATTCGTTCTGGCCCCACAGCACCCGCCGGGTCAGCGCCGAATCATAGGAGCGCGCCTGCACCGCCTCTCCGGCGGGCGTCGTTGACGTGGTGACATCCAGGCGGCGCAGTTCGAGCTCGGCGCCCGCCATCCAGACATGTGCCCCTTCGGTCCCCGTCAGCTTGGCCGAGGTCTGAAAGCTGCGCTCGCGGCGGCGATCGCCGTAAGCCGTCAGCGAATCGACGAGCGCGCCACCGGTCACCGCGCTGCTCGCGCGCTCGCGCTCGTGCTGTTCGGTCGCGGTGTCGCCGGACAACCGGACCTCGAGGCGGCTGCTTGCAAGCCTGCGGGTCCAGTCGCCGCGCAGTTGCACCATGTGGCGCCGGGACTCGGCCGATTCGTGCGTGCCGCCGGACAGCGGTGTGCCGCCCGCCGTCTCACCGGCATAGGCGCTGTCCAGGCGGCTGTCCGTTCGGGATCCGAGCAGCATGCCGCGCACGATCACGGTATCCCTTGCCGACAGGCGCCCGTTGAGCCGTGGCATCACGACCATCTCCCGCGTGCGGCCGCGCAGTCGCTCGTCGCTGGTGGTGCTGAATGCGCCGGGGCCGACGAGATCCGTCTCGCGGTGCAGATTGCT
>DAONCJ010000560.1:0-3103 GCA_035401985.1 Burkholderiaceae bacterium
CTGGCGATCGTCAAGCACATCGCGCAGCATCACGGCGGTCAGCTGCGCATCGAAAGCAAGCTCGGCGAGGGCAGCGTCTTCACCGTGGTGCTGCCGGTCGCCCGCCTCATCGCCGAGCCGTCTTCGGACGCCAGCGCGGCCGCTCAAACGGCTCCTGCCAGCCCGAGCTGATTCAACCGGCGCCGCGCCGACAGGTCCGATGACCATCGTGGGACAATCGCGCCCATGAACGCCCCCGCAGCACCGCTGTCCCTGCCCGTGCGGCCGTCTCCAGCCAACTCCGCCGCCCTTTTCCGGATGTTCAGCGGCCTGGCCCTGCGCGGCTTCGGCGGGGTGCTGCCCTACGCCCAGCACGCACTGGTCGAAGAGCGCGGCTGGATGAACAACGACGAGTTCGTCGAGATGCTCGCGCTTGCGCAGGTGCTGCCCGGGCCCAACGTCTGCAACCTGGCGCTGATGGTCGGCGACCGCTTCTTCGGACTGCGCGGCGCACTGGCCGCGCTTGCGGGCATGATGGCGGCGCCCCTCGCGCTGGTCCTCTGCCTGGCGGCGCTGTACAGCGGGCTGGCCAGCCAGCCGATCGTCGTGCGGATTCTGGGCGGCATGTCCGCCGTCAGCGCCGGCCTGGTGGTGGCGATGGCGATGAAGCTGTCGGCCTCGCAACGCGGTCGCCCGCTCGGCTGGCTGTTCGTGGCGGCGGCCTTTGTGATGGTCGGCCTGCTGCGCTGGCCCCTGATCTGGGTGCTGCTCGGATTGGGCTCGGTTTCGATTGCGACCGCCTGGCGTCAGGACGGTCGATGAGCACGGCGGACCTGCTCGAGCTCTTCACCCGGTTCCTGCTGTTCTCGCTGCTGGCCATCGGGGGCGGCATCACCGTGGTGCCCGAGATGCACCGGCTGATGGTCGATCAGCACCACTGGCTGACCGAGGCCCAGTTTTCGGCGTCCATCGCGCTGGCGCAGGCCTCGCCCGGGCCGAATATCCTGCTCGTCACCGTCATGGGCTGGAATGCCGGCGGCTGGGCGGGGGCGCTGGCGACGACACTTGGCATCATGCTGCCGTCCACGACGGTCGCGCTGATCGCCCATCGGGGCGCCGAACGCTGGCGCGACCACCGCGCGGTGCGGGCATTCCGCCAGGGCACCGTGCCGCTGACCATCGGACTGCTGTTCGCGGCCGGATGGGTGCTGGCAGCGCCCACGGCCGGTCGGCCCGCCGGTCTGCTGCTGACCGGCCTGAGCGCGCTGCTGGTCTGGCGCACCCGCCTGAACCCGCTGTGGCTGATCGCGGTCGGCGCACTGGCCGGCGCACTCGGGCTGATCTAGCCGACAGGGTCCGTGCGCCGGCGGCCCGCAGCGTGCAGAATCGCGCTTTCGCCAACCTGAGCGGCCAATCCGCCCCTGTCCATGACATTTTCCTCGACGGTTCTGCGCTGGGCAGGCTGGCTGATCATCACCGTCTGCGCGGGTGTCGCGCATGGCGCAACTGTGCAGAGCTTCTCGCCGCAGGGCGAGGTCGCCATCGTCCGCCAGGCGCGCGCGGTGTTCAGCGAACCGATGATCCGTCTGGGCGACACCGGCGCACCCGACGCCTTCGCGGTCGAGTGCCCGGCGCAGGGCAAGGGCCGATGGGTCGACCCGAAAACCTGGGTCTATGACTTCGACAGGATTCCGCGGGCTGGAGCGCGCTGCACGTTCAGGCTGAAATCGTCACTGCGAAGCCTCGCCGGCCAGCCGGTCGACGGCGGCACCACCTCCTACGAATTCAGCACCGGCGGGCCGGCCATCGTGCGCGCCGTCCCCTCGGCGGGCAACCGGATTGCCGACAACCAGCTCTTCATCGTCACCTTGACCGGCACCGCCCGCAACGACTCGATCACGCAGCGGGCCTGGTGCCGCGTCGAGGGCATCGGAGAACGGATCGCGGTTCGGCTGGTCGAAGGCGCCGACCGCGAGCAGCTGATCCAGCGCTATGCCGCGCGCGAAACCGACGTCGTGGTGCTCGGCTGTGCCCGCACGCTGCCCCCGGACGCAGCGGTCGAACTGGTCTGGGATGCCGGCATCGCCACGCCATCGGGCATCACGACCCGCAAGCCGCAAGTGCTCAAGTACACGGTGCGTGCCGCGTTCAGCGGATCTCTGTCGTGCCTGCGCGAGAACAGCAACGCCGCCTGCACGCCGCTGGGCGACGTGCGCATCGAGTTCACCTCGCCGGTCCCCCGCAAGACCCTCGAGGCGATGCGCCTGCGCTTCGCCGACGGCGAGCGCAAGCCGGTGTTCGCCGAGGGCGACTCGGAGACTATCTCGGATGCAGCCGTCTTCAAGGGCCCGTTTCCGGAGTCTGCCGATTTCACCGTCGTGCTGCCCCGCGATGTCCGAGACGCCGACGAACGCCCGCTGACCAATGCCGCGATCTTTCCGCTGAAGAGCCGGACCGCGGGCTTCCCGCCGCTGGCCAAGTTCGCCGCCGCGCCCTTCGGCATCATCGAGCTCGACGAGGCGCCGGCGATGCCCCTGACCCTTCGCAAGGTCGAGCGTGCGCTGCTGATGCGAAGCGTCGAGCCCGGATGGGGCACGGTGCGCGACCTCAAGGTCCAGGACGATGCGCGGATCATCGAGTGGTACTCGCGCATCGTCCGGCTCCATGAGCGCGACCTCGAGGAGGACGAGGCACGCAAGCTGAGCGGGCAGGCGCCGCGGCGTGGCAACCGGCCGCCGCCACGCCAGGGCGAGAATCCGCCGACCATCGAGTCGCGCACCTTGTCGCTGCTGGCGCGCGAGCCATCGGCCCGGCCTTTGAAGCTGCCCGAGCCGGCGGCACCGGGCGACTGGCCCTTCGAGGTGGTCGGCGTTCCGCTGCCCGAGCCCGGGTTCCATGTGCTCGAGGTCGAATCGCGCCGGCTGGGCCGCGCGCTGCTCGAGCGAAATGCGAGCATGTATGTGCGCACGGCCGCGCTGGTCACGAACCTTGCCGTGCATTACAAGCGCAGTCCCGAAAACGCGCTGGTCTGGGTGACCAGCCTGGACCGCGGCAAGCCGATCGCCGGGTCCCAGCGGTCGGCGCTGCCCGAGCACATCCCGTCGCTGACCGACCTGCTCCAGCG